>JAUSPL010000599.1 GCA_030656535.1 Gemmobacter sp. | reverse complement strand
TGCCGTGGCGGACTTTCTGAACATGTCCTGTTGCGGCGTGAACAACCCATACGCGTTCAATGTGGCCGATATCACGATCTTTGCCGGGGCGATTGGCTTGGTGTTGTTTGCAGGTTCCGGGTCCGGCAAGGGTTCGCGCGGACGCCGAAAGACCTCGTGACGCGCCATTGGCTTTGCGCTAAGACGGCTGGGAACATATTGAAACGGGTTTCAGGAGGGTCGGATGCAGGCAGGGAAAGGCGTGATGATCGGTGCGCTTGTCGCTGTGCTTGGCCTGACGGCTTGCGGCGAACGGGGCACGCGCGAAGAACCGCGCCTTATGAACCTGCGGTCCACCCATAGCGGGCCGGATGAGTTCGGCATTCTGCCGCCCAAACCACTTGAAATGCCCAAAGACATGGCGGCGCTGCCAGAGCCCACGCCCGGTGCTGCCAATTTGACCGACCCGACTCCGTTGGCCGATGCTGTGGTCGCGCTGGGTGGGCGTCCCGGTGCCGGCGGTGGGGATGGCGCACTTGTTGCTGCTGCGACGCGGTATGGTGTCGGTGCCGGGGTGCGCAGCGAGCTTGCTGCTGCTGACCTGGAGATCCGCCGCCGCAACAGGCCAAAGCTGCTGGAACGCTTGTTCGGAACGTCGGTCTACAACAAGGCCTATGAAGACACCTCGGTCGCGCAGTATGACGAGTTGGAGCGCTGGCGCGCCTCTGGTCGTCGGACGCCTTCGGCCCCGCCGGACCCGGAATTGTACCCCGACGCCCGTCGCTGACCTATCACTTCCACGTTGACCCTGGTTGAACCTTCCGCCCTGCGGAGTAGGTTCAAGGCCTGTAACATGACGGAGCCACCATGCGTCTGATCGCCCTTTGCCTGCTGAGCCTTGCCGTTGCCTTTCCTGTCCGGGCGGAAAAGGTCACTGATTTCACCCTGGACAACGGGATGCAGGTCGTTGTGATCGAGGATGCGCGCGCGCCTGTGGTCGTGCACATGGTCTGGTACCGCGTCGGCGCCGCGGATGAAGCCCCCGGAAAGTCCGGGATTGCGCATTTTCTGGAACATTTGATGTTCAAGGGCACCGACACCGTGCCGTCAGGAGCGTTTTCGCAGACCGTGTCCGACCTTGGCGGAATGGACAATGCCTTTACCAGTTGGGATTACACCGCCTATTTCCAAAGGGTCGCGTCGGAACACCTGCCTTTGATGATGCAGATGGAATCGGACCGGATGACCAACCTGCGCCTGACCGAAGAAGATGTAGTGACAGAGCGTGCCGTGGTTCTGGAAGAACGGACCAGCCGCACTGACAGCGACCCCGGCGCGCTGTTTTCCGAACAACGCCAAGCGGCGCAATACCTTAACCACCCCTACGGCAGACCAATCATTGGCTGGCGGCATGAAATCGAGCAGTTGAACCGTACGGATGCGCTGGCGTTTTACAAACTGCACTATGCGCCCAACAATGCGATACTGGTCGTTGCAGGTGATGTGACCCCCGACCGTGTGCGCGCACTGGCAGAAGACACATATGGCAAAATTCCTGAGAATCCGGCTGTGGTGCCGCGCGTCCGTCCGTCTGAGCCCCCCCAGATCTCTGAGCGCCGACTGACCTACGGGGACCCCCGCGTTGGTCAGCCCTATGTTGTCCGCAGCTACCTCGCCCCCACCCGCAAACCGGGCGATCAAAGCCGCGCTGCGGCTCTTTCGGTCCTTGCCGAGTTGTTGGGCGGGTCGGGGTCGAATTCGGTATTGGGACGGGCCTTGCAGTTCGATCGACAGATCGCTGTTCACACAGCGGTCTGGTACCAGGCGAATGCCCTGGATCAGGGAAGCTTTGATCTGGTTGTGGTGCCGTCTGAAGGCGTCTCTCTGGATCAGGCCGAGGCCGAACTTGACGTCGTGCTGGATCGCTTCTTGACCGAAGGCGTGGATCAGGCCGATTTTGACCGCATCATGACCATGCTGCGGGCGTCAGAAATCTATGCGCAAGACAGCACCCAATCGGTCGGCAGGCGGTTTGGTGAATCGCTGACCACCGGGTTGACCATCACCGATCAGCGTGACTGGGCGAATGTGCTGCAATCCGTGACGCCAGACGCCGTAATGGAGGCCGCGCGTGACGTTCTGGTTCGTGGCCGCGCTGTCACGGGCCACCTGGAAAAGGAGATCGCGCAATGATCCCGCGTATGATTGCCCGTGCAGCCGCACTTGTGCTGACGATGGCGCTTCCCGTGTTGGCCGAAACCCCTGTGCAGGAATTGAAAACGCCCGGCGGGAATACGGTGTGGATGGTTCAGTCCCCCGACATTCCCTTTGTCGCGTTGGAGTTGCGGTTTCGCGGAGGGACGGCGCTGGATGCGCCAGCAAAGGCCGGGGCGGTCAATCTGATGACGGCTCTGCTCGAGGAAGGGTCGGGCGACCTGGATGCGCAGGGCTTTGCGGCGGCGCGTGATGCGCTGGCTGCGGAATTCCGATTCGGCGCGAGCCTTGATTCAGTGTCAGTCTCGGCCCGCTTTCTGACCGAAAACCGCGATCAGGCGCTGGTTTTGCTGCGGCAGGCGATTGTGTCTCCCAACTTTGACGCAACGTCGCTGGAGCGCGTGCGGGGGCAGGTGCTGTCGGGTTTGCGCGCGGATGAACGCGATCCGGGCGCGATTGCAGACCGAAAGTTTGATCAGATCGCTTTTGGCGACCATGCTTATGGCCAGCCCTCGGACGGCACCATTGCAACAGTCACGGCGTTGACGCGCGATGATATTGCGGCGGCACATCTGGGTGCCTTGGCGCGCGACCGGGTCCATGTGGCGGCGGTGGGCGATATATCGCCCGCCGATCTTGCCACCCTGGTCGATACCTTGTTGGCCGATCTGCCTGCCACTGGCACCCCCTTGCCGGGTCCAGCCAAGGTTGCGCTGACCGGCGGCGTCACGGTGGAGCCGTTTCCCGGCCCTCAATCGGTGCTCGTGTTCGGCCACGAAGGTATTCCACGCACAGATCCCGATTTTTTCGCAGCCTTCATTGCAGCCGAAGCTTTTGGCGGGGGGCGGTTTTCTGCCCGGCTTATGTCCGAGGTGCGTGAAAAGCGTGGTTTGACCTATGGAATCTCGGCGGGGCTTTTGCCGTTGGATCAGGCGGATCTGGTGGTGGGCCAGATGTCCACGGCGAATGGCACTGTGGCCCAGTCCATGCAGGTGATCCGCGAGGAATGGACAAAGCTTGCAACGGATGGGCTGACCGAAGCCGAGTTGGCGGCCACCAAGACCTACCTTACCGGGTCTTACCCGCTTCGGTTCGACGGCAACGGTCCTATCGCGCGTATCCTTGTCGGGTTGCAGATGCAGGGGTATCCGGTCGATTATCCGGCAAAGCGGAACGCGCTGATCGACGCTGTGACGCTGGACGATGTGCGCCGTGTGGCCGCCCGGGTGTTCCGCCCCGATGACTTGCATTTCGTGGTCGTCGGAACCCCCGAAGGGGTGCAAGGGCAGTAGCCCAATTCGGCACATTCTGCTAATCCTAGGGGTATGATTGTGACGAGCCCCAACATACGCCCCCAGATCCGCCAACTGGACGAAGCCACCGCCAACCGCATTGCGGCTGGCGAGGTTGTCGAGCGCCCGGCCTCGGCTGTCAAAGAGCTTGTAGAAAACGCGCTGGACGCTGGTGCCGGGCGCGTCAGCATCGACTATGCCGATGGCGGCAAGACGCTGATCCGCATCACCGACGATGGCTGCGGCATGACGGCTGACGATCTGCCGCTTGCCTTGTCGCGTCACGCCACGTCCAAGATCGACGGCTCGGACCTGTTGAACATACGGTCTTTTGGCTTTCGGGGCGAAGCGCTGCCGTCGCTTGGATCTGTCGGTCGGTTGACCATCACGTCGCGTGCTGCCGGACATGAGGCCGCCACCGTCACGGTGGCTGGCGGACGGATGTCACCGGTTACCCCCGCCGCACTGAATCGCGGCACGGTGATCGAGTTGCGCGATCTGTTTTATGCCACGCCGGCGCGACTGAAATTCCTGCGGTCCGATCGGTCCGAAACGATGGCGATCGTCGAGGTGGTCAAACGTCTGGCCATGGCCGAACCTGCGGTTGGATTCACACTGAGAGATGTGTCGGGGGGCGATCCCCGTGTGGTGTTTCGGGCGGATCCCGAAACGGGTGACATGTTCGACGCGCTGCGGGGGCGTTTGGCGCGGGTGATCGGCACCGATTTTTCCGATAACGCGCTGCCGATTGATGCCACCCGTGACGGCATCCGGCTGACGGGGTATGCGGCGCTGCCAACCTATTCGCGCGGGTCTTCTGTGGCGCAGTTCCTGTTCGTCAATGGACGTCCGGTTCTGGACAAGCTGCTGTTGGGGGCCTTGCGTGCGGCCTATTCCGATTTCTTGTCGCGCGACCGTTATCCCGCCGCTGTGCTGTATTTGACCTGCGACCCCGAACAGGTGGATGTGAACGTCCACCCTGCAAAGTCCGAGGTTCGCTTTCGTGACCCTGGCATTGCGCGGGGCCTGATTGTGTCGGCGCTGCGGCACGCACTGGCGCAGGCCGGGCACCGGGCGTCGTCCACGGTCGCAGGCGCCATGCTGGGTGCAATTGCTCCCGAATCGACAGGCGCGCGCGTCTATCAGATGGACCGCCCGGCCCCAGCTGCCTTGCGCGGCGCCTATCAGTGGCAGGCGCCACAGCAAGCACCTGGCTTTGCCGAGGCGCCGATGCCCACCGCCCGGGTAGAGCCCGTCACCACCGAAGATACGGCACGCCCCCTTGGTGCCGCCCGTGCCCAGGTACATGA
>JAUSPL010000592.1 GCA_030656535.1 Gemmobacter sp. | reverse complement strand
CAACCCCGATAAATGCCCAGGTGGTCGCAGCCACCGCAAGCCACAGCCCAACCATCACCCCCATTGCCGCGCGCATTCTGTGCAAACCAAAAAAGACCGGCGTCCACAACGTATTCAACGTGATCTGCAAGGCCCAGAATGCCAAGGGCTGTGCACTTCCGGCAGCTACCGCGACACGCATCGCCGCATATGCGATCAAGATGTACAAGATCGTCCAAACGACCGGAAATGCCCAGTTTGGCGGTGTCCAACTGGGTTTCTGCAGGCTGGCGTACCACGCACCGGGCTTGATCAGCGCCCCTGTGGCCGCAGCCGCACCGCAAGCGGCCAGAAAGGTCAAGAACAGGGTCCAATCCATCGCGGTCTCTCCTACGGTGACCGCTCTTAGCTATGTCATGCGCCGACGCGATCCAAGGGCCGTCCGCCCCGATCTTTCAACTCGAGTTGCGCAAGCGCTGCAAACAACGCATCTGATCGACTGAACCTTGTCTGCTTTTGCGCTGCGGCCTCCACCAGAAATGCGACTTCGGGCCGCGCAGGCGCATGCAAAACGGCCGATACGGGCGCAAACGATGACCACATGCTTCGCGCTAGCGACAGCCCAAGCCAGCCGAGCTTTTGTCGGCCCGAGGTGCGCGCGCGTGACGTGATGCTGTCGTAACCCAAGCCCGAGACTGCCGCACCGATCCCCGCATAGACATGGCGCGCGGCGAAAATTCCGGGACGGCACGCAAGGGGCAGCCCCGCGATGCCCGTTTCAGACTGCACGTACAGGTTTCGGGATTCGTCCAGCAAACGCCGGGTCAACTGACGTACACATGGGGTGGAAACCGGATCCTCCAGAAACGCATCGGGCTTTACCCCCGCCTCGTGCAGCCATTCGCGCGGGATATACAGCCGCCCTGCCCGCGCGTCTTCTCCGACATCGCGTGCAATGTTGGTCAGTTGCATAGCCAACCCCAGATCACAGGCGCGCGCCAGAACGTCGGCATCACGCACCCGCATCAGGACGCACATCATCGCGCCCACCGAACTGGCCACCCGGGCGCAATAGGCCAGAAGATCGGACAAGCTATCATACTGCAGGCCGGACGCATCCCAGGCCAAACCTTCCAGCAGTGCATCTGGCAAGGCGCGTGGCATTTCAAAATCCGCAACCACCGCGGCAAAGGCCCGGTCGGCGGGCGCGTTGCGCGGACGCCCTTCGTACACCAAATCCAACCTGTCGCGCAGCCCCAGCACCGCAGGGGCCTTGTCTTCGGTATCATCCACCGCGTCATCCGCCAGACGGCAAAACGCATACAACGCCAACGCAGGGTCGCGCACCCGCGCCGGCAACAGCCGTGACGCGGCGTGAAAGGACAAAGACCCGGTACGGATCGCGTCGCGGCAATGCGCCATATCGGCCCGGTCAATCATTCCGCAGCCATCCGCAGCTTGGTCTGGCGCGGCGCATCCGGCACAAGCGTACCAAGCACCTCGGCGCTTGCGATCACTCCCGGCAGACCGGCACCAGGATGGGTCCCCGCACCCACAAGATAAAGCCCCTTGGCCTCTTCCGATACGTTGTGAGGCCTGAACCACGCAGACTGCAGTATTCTCGGCTCTATGGAAAACCCGCTGCCATACGGGGACAGGTACCGGCTTTGGAAAGTGTCGGGCGTGAACACCAGTTGTTCGGACAGATGGTCCCCCAGACCGGGCAACAATCTGCTTTCCAGCATGGATTGAATCTTTTTCCGGTACAGTTCGGCCTGCGCGGTCCAGTCGGTGTCACCTATTCCAAGATTGGGAACTGGCGACAGCGCATAAAAGGTGTCGTCGCCCGGAGGCGCAACCGAAGGATCGGTAACAGAGGGGCGATGCACATACAGGCTCATGTCGTCAGCCAGCCGGCCACGGATAAAGATATCGCGAATATGTTCCTTGTAGCGAGGACCGACCAAGATCGTGTGATGGCCGACCTCGGGCCACTTCAGGCGGGTTCCTTTGGTCCCGAAATACCAGACAAACAGCCCCATCGACCACCGCTTGCGCGCAAGCTTGGCCGGCGTCCAGCGTTTGCGCGGCTGCTTGCGCAACAGACGATCGTAAGTGTGGCCCGCATCCGCGTTTGAAACGACTACATCTGCCGCGATCACCTCGCCATCCGCCAGTCGCACACCCGTGGCATGACCACGGTCAATCAAGATCTCATCCACCTCGGCGTTCAGCCGCAAATGCCCGCCCTGCGCCGAAATCACACCCGCCATTGCCAGCGCAATCGCGCCAACCCCGCCCATGGCATAGTGAACCCCGAATTCCTTTTCCAGATGACTGACAAGGATATACATCGACGTGACGTGAAACGGGTCGCCCCCGATGAACAGCGGATGAAACGACAAGGCAAAGCGCAGCCGATCATCCTTTACGCGCGCGGCCGCATGGGCATAGACCGACCTGTCAGCCCGCAGCATTGCGAACGTGGGCAGAACCTTCAAGAGATCCGCAAAGCGGTGCATCGACCTGCGCCCCAGATCCTCGAAACCGAACCAATATCGGCGCTCGCTGTCTTTCAGAAACTTGTCATAGCCGGGCAGATCGGACGGCGACAGGCGCGCGACTTCGGCACGCATGGCCTCGGTTGACTGGCGGGCAGTGAAGGTCGACCCATCTTGCCATCTGATCTCATAAAACGAGTCCAGCGCACGCAGATCCACATCGCGGTCAAAGTCGCGGCCGCACACAGTCCACAAGTCGCGCAAGCCCTGCGGCACCGTCACGATTGTCGGCCCAAGATCAAACCGGTGCCCACCCTGAGTGATCGCGCTGCCGCGTCCGCCGGGCATGTCCAGCCGATCAATCACCGTCACACGATAACCTTTGGCCCCCAACCGCATCGCCGACGCAAGGCCACCAAGGCCGGCCCCGATCACAATGGCATCCGCACCGGTGGTCCGGGGCGTCGAACGGCGGTGCTTGTTTGAATCTGTCAACATAGCATCACGATATACTGTCCAGTATAATTTACAATACCTACATTTTCATTGTGAAACAACGTCATTTGTCTTTTCACGTGCCGCAAATACTGTCATCCTAGCCTGACACATCCCCCAGAGGTCCGCCATAAAAGCCGCAAGTTTATCTTTGTTTCGCTTTGCCTCCTTGCCCGCCCAGCTTTGGGTTCTGGGGCAAATGGGGGCCGCACGGCTGTCGTTCATGCGGATGCCAGAGGTCGGGTTCTGGAAACTGTGCGGGTCTGGCACAGGCGAGGGCTTCACCCCCCGGCCCAACATGGCCGTATGGGCGATTCTTGCGACATGGCCGGATGCTGCAACGGCGCGGACCGTCATCGCCACCGCCCCGGTATTCGATCGCTGGCGCGCGCATTCCACCGAAAGCTGGACAATCTTGCTGGAGCCCACATCATCCCGCGGCAAGTGGTCCGGCGTCACCCCATTCACCGCAACCGACACGCCAAACACCGGGCCAATTGTCGCGCTGACCCGTGCCACGATGCGTGCATCCTCGGTACCGCGATTCTGGCGGCGCGTTCCCGATATCTCATCCGCCATCGGCCAAGACCCGAACGTCATATTCAAGATCGGTATCGGCGAGGTGCCTTTGCTGCATCAGATCACGTTTTCCATCTGGCCCGACGCGGAAAGCATGGCGCATTTCGCCCGAGCCCACGGACCACACAGCCGCGCCGTCCAGGCCGTGCGCGCAGAGCGTTGGTTTTCCGAGGAACTCTACGCCCGGTTTCGAATCCTGGATGACTGGGGCACATGGGGCGGCATCAGTCCGCTTTCGACAAAGGACGCCGCATGACACAAC
>JAUSPL010000588.1 GCA_030656535.1 Gemmobacter sp. | reverse complement strand
CGTCGAAATTGCGAAACCCCACCGTTTCGGGGTCATAAACCCCACCCGCAACGCCGGGTGCCACGGGGAAAACCGCGCCGTCCCGGGTGTCGACCCAACACTCGGTCAGCCCGAGCGTGAAGACGAACACGTCACATTCTTCGACCGCGCGCCGGATTGCGGCAAAATGCTGGGCCTGATCGGCCTGCAATTCCGCAAGCGAGTCGAACCCGTCGGGTTGAATCTGCGGACGGAACGGATCGACGACACGCGGCCCGCCGGATTTTTCCCAATGGGTTTCAATCGGCGTGAACAGGCCGTAAGCCCGCTGCAGCAACTGCAGGAATTGCCGTGTCGTGTACACGTTGCCATAGCGTGCGGAAAACGCGCCGTAATTGAACTTGGCGGCCAACGCTTCGGTGAACATGGGGTGCGCGGCTTCGGTCACGAAATGCGTAAAGCCGGATTTCACGAGCCCCGACGCAAGATGCTGTGCAAAGCAACTGCCCGCGGTGACAACCTTGTCGGTCTGCGCGATCTTGAACGGAACCTCTGACACCGGATCAAACGACTCCGGGGCCGTAATGCCGGAATCGTTTTTCCAGAATTGCCGGTTCGGCAGGCCAAAATAGGGGTTGCTGCGGCTCATGCTGTTTCTCCGATTGCGGCGCGCAGGTCCCTCAGGACCAATGCGCCGTAGCCTGCGTTGCCATGGGTTGGGTCGGCGTTCCAATACTGTGCCGCCAGAAACCCCCGTTCATCGCGCGCGGCGCTGGGGCAGGGCAGGAATCTGGCATCCAGTGCGGTGGCGTGTTCGCGGTAAACATCTGACTGTAGGCGATAAAGCTGGATTCGCAGCGCATCTGGCGAAACACCCAGCGCAATCTTTTCGGCAAATGCGCCTGGGTGTTTGCGGATGTGGTCTGCGTCGCCAGCCGGGGGCGGCGGTTCAATCAAGATACGTTGGCGACACGGAATCGCCTGAGCCATCGCCTGTGCAAATTCAAGGTTTCGCTTCATACGGGCCTGCATGTGCGCCCGCATCATGCTGTGCGACACAAGCTGCCCATTGGGCTCAGCCGGAGCAAGCCAGAAGGGCTGCGGGTCATTGATCAGCCCCAGAACATTGTGCAGGTTGCCCTGGATCAAGAAGCAAAGCACATCAACCGGCCCAATCCGTTCCGCCATCGCTGCGCGCGCCGCGGGGCTGGTGGCCATGTCAGCGGCCTCCCGCCGGAAATTGAATACCTCCAAATCGGGGTCGGGACGCTTTTGCAGAGCACGAAGAAGCGATTCGACATGGCTGTTGCCAATCACGACAATCTTTTTGGTCATTGCTATAAACTCTTGCCTCGAGATCAAAAAACCGTTCCACACTGGCGTTCGCATGGCAAGCGCAATCCGATGCGCCGCCTTGTCGCGGCTACTGCCAAGGCCCTGACAGCAAGGATGCGCGTTGTCCTGCGTGCACCGTTGCGGCGCCGCCCACAAACGCGGCAGTCCGCCTGTGCAGGTCTGTAAAGACGTCACCACCCTTGCCGTTGGACCCGTCGCTGGGCTAGGAGGGACTGACTCTTACCCCGATAGGATTGCCCCAACATGGCCGACGCATCGCAATTTCAGGACCGTCTTTTGTCGCTGGGCCTGGCCCGGGTGTCCGAAGCCGCCGCCATCGCCTCGGCTCGGCTGATCGGGCGCGGCGATGAAAAGGCTGCCGACCAGGCCGCCGTCGATGCCATGCGCACCCAGTTGAACATGCTGGACATCAATGGTGTCGTGGTCATCGGCGAAGGCGAGCGCGACGAAGCCCCTATGCTGTTCATCGGTGAAGAGGTCGGGACAGGGAATGGCCCTGCCGTCGATATCGCGCTGGACCCGCTGGAAGGCACCACCCTGACCGCCAAGGATATGCCGAATGCATTGGCGGTGATCGCCATGGCCCCGCGTGGCACCCTGCTGCACGCGCCTGACGTCTATATGGAAAAGCTGGCAATCGGTCCGGGCTATGCCGAGGGCATCGTGACGCTGGACATGTCGCCTGCTGAACGGGTGCGGCAACTGGCCAAGGCCAAGGGCGGCGTCCCGGCGGACATCACTGTCTGCATCCTCGAACGGCCCCGGCATCAGGATCTGATCGAAAGCGTCCGGTCCACAGGTGCCGCGATCCGGCTGATCACCGATGGCGACGTCGCGGGTGTCATCCACTGCGCCGAGGCCGACATCACCGGCATCGATATGTACATGGGGTCTGGTGGGGCGCCCGAAGGTGTTCTTGCGGCCGCAGCGCTGAAATGCATGGGCGGTCAGATCTTTGGTCAGCTGTTGTTTCGCAACGACGACGAACGTGACCGCGCCGCGCGGGCCGGAATCACCGATCTGCGCCGCATCTACACCCGTGACGAAATGGTAACGGCAGACGTGATCTTTGCCGCGACCGGGGTCACTGACGGATCCATCTTGCGCGGGTTGAAGCGCGAGGTGGGCTGGGTCACCACGGAAACCTTGTTGATGCGGTCGAAAACCGGCTCTGTGCGTCGTATGACCTATCGTACCCCGGTCAAGTGAGCCGCGCGGTTCTGGGCGTCGAAGCGTCGGCCACCGGCCGGCGTTGGGTTGGGTTGTCGTCTGAACAGGACCGACAGGCCGAGGCGATCGCCCAGACCGCCAGGTTGCCCTTGGCGCTTGCAAGGGTGTTGGCGCGGCGCGGGGTGGCCCCCGATGCGGCCGATGCCTTTCTGGCCCCTTCGTTGCGCGACCTGCTGCCCGACCCTATGACCCTGCGTGATATGGGGGCCGCTGCAGAGCGATTATTGCACGCGGTGCGGCGACGCGAACGGATCGCGATTTTTGCTGACTATGATGTTGATGGCGGTGCATCAGCGGCCTTGCTGCTGGTGTGGCTGCGCGCGGTGGGGCACCACGCGACCTTGTACATCCCCGACCGAATCGACGAAGGCTACGGCCCCAATGTGCCTGCGATGCAGGCGCTGGGGCGCGACCATGACCTGATCGTCTGCGTCGACTGTGGTACGCTGTCCCATGAACCGATCGCTGCGGCCGGGTGTGATGTGGTGGTGCTGGCCCACCACCTTGGCGCCGAGACCCTGCCGCCCGCGGTCGCCGTCGTGAACCCGAACCGGCAAGACGAAACCGGGGACCTGGCGCATCTTTGCGCCGCTGGCGTTGTGTTCTTGCTTCTGGTCGATTGCAACCGTCGCCTGCGGGCCGAAGGGGTGCAGGGTCCGGACCTGATGTCGATGCTGGATCTCGTGGCCCTCGCGACGGTGGCGGATGTGGCGCCCCTGATCGGCGTCAACCGCGCGTTGGTGCGGCAGGGGCTGGTGGTGATGGCGCGTCGCGCACGCCCCGGCCTTGTGGCCTTGGCCGATGCCGCCCGAATGTCCGAGGCACCCAACACTTACGCCTTGGGGTTCTTGTTGGGTCCGCGTGTCAATGCCGGGGGGCGCATTGGGCAAGCCGACCTTGGTGCGCGCCTGCTTGCGACCGACTCGGCCCCCGAGGCTCTGGCGCTGGCGTTGCGTCTTGACCAGCTGAACACCGAACGACGCGAGATCGAAGCAGCCGTCCGCCTTGAGGCAATGGCGCAGGCTGAGGCACGCGGCGTCGATGGCCCCCTGGTCTGGGCCGCTGGCGAGGGCTGGCACCCCGGCGTCGTCGGCATCTGTGCCGCGCGCCTGAAAGAGGCGTTCAACCGCCCGTCCGTCGTGATCGGCCTTGAGGGGGCCGAGGGCAAGGGTTCGGCCCGATCCGTCCCTGGCGTGGACTTGGGCGCGGCGATCCAACGCGTTGCCGCCGAAGGTCTGCTGATCAAGGGTGGGGGGCACAAGATGGCCGCCGGCCTGACCGTGCAACGCGACCTGATCGAACCCGCGATGGCCCGTCTGGCCGAACTTCTGGCTCGCCAGGGTGCCGGGACAGAAGGTCCGCGTGATCTGGCCATCGACGGCCTGCTGGCACCAGAAGCCCTGAGTCCCGACCTGATCGACAGAATCGAGGCCGCAGGGCCCTTTGGCGCATCCGCCCCTGCGCCGCGTTTCGTGTTTGCCGATCAGCGGGTCAGCGATCAGCGCAAGATGGGGGAAACCCACTTGCGCGTGACCTTCGGCACAGGCGCGTCGCGTCTGGAGGCCGTGTGTTTCGGGGCCTTTGACGGTCCCCTGGGCCCATTGCTGTCATCTGGCGGGGCAGGGCGGTTCCATTTGGCCGGGCGCGTCGAAATCAACAGCTGGGGCGGTCGGCGCAAGGTGCAGTTGCGTCTGGAGGACGCGGCAAGGGCCTGACAAGACGGTCATTTCCTGGTTCAGCAGATTTGTTTGCCCTTTCGCCCCAAAATCTTCAAAAACCCCCTTGCGCCCCGCCCCGCGCTCTTCTAAACACCCGCTCACGCCAAGTGTGGCCCGTTCGTCTATCGGTTAGGACACCAGGTTTTC
>JAUSPL010000582.1 GCA_030656535.1 Gemmobacter sp. | reverse complement strand
CAACACGGTGAACTATTCCGCGCAACTGCCGCTGGCACAGGGCGTCAAATTCGACTTCTAGGCGCAAATTCATCCGTGAAATTCAGGCGGCGGTCCTTTGGGCCGCCGTCTTTTTTTTGGGGCTTCGCGCAACCTGCCCGCCTGACCGTCAAAACGCCGGATTTGCACGTCATTTTAACCGGATTGGCCCTCCATTCGGGCGAAATTACACGCGAAATCGGCGGTGAACTCGGCGATTTTGGCGAATGACGATGTCAGCCGAGGGGGCATGGCACACGCCAGCATTAAGGATATCTTCCAATGAGTTTTACCAAAGTGGCCGTTCTGGGCCTTGGCAAGGTTGGCCATCTGGCCGCAGAACTGCTGTCAGATGCAGGGTTTTCCGTGACAGGCATCGACGCCCGCGAGCTCGCGGATGCGCCATTTCCGGTTGTGGTCGCCGATCTTGCCGACGCTGCGGCAGTGCGCGCGGCGCTGACCGGCCAAGAGGCGGTGTTGTCTTGCCTGCCCTATCATCTGAACATTGCGGTCAGTTCGATCGCACATGACCTGGGGCTGCACTATTTCGACCTGACCGAGGACGTGCCGACAACCCAGCACATCCGGCGGCTTGCGGACACCGCGCGCGGGGTCATGGCCCCACAATGCGGACTGGCGCCCGGCTTCATCGGTATTGTAGGCGCCAACCTGGCCGATCAATTCGAACGCGTGCGGTCCATCCGGCTGCGCGTCGGTGCCTTGCCGCAAAACCCGACCGGCCTTTTGGGCTATGCGTTCAACTGGTCGCCCGAAGGCGTGGTGAACGAATACCTGAACGACTGCGAGGTGATCGAAGAAGGCAAGCTGAAGTCCGTGTCCGCGATGGAGTGGCTTGAGACGATCTATATCGACGGAATGAAGCTTGAGGCGTTCACCACCTCGGGGGGGTTGGGCACCATGTGCGAAACCTATGGCGACCGGATCGAAAACCTTGATTACAAGACGATGCGCTATCCCGGCCATATGCAGTTGATGAACTTTTTCTTTCATGAACTGCTGATGCGCGAAAATCGCGCCGAGGCAGGGCGGATCCTGACCAATGCAAAGCCCCCGGTGGACGAAGACGTCGTTTATGTTCACGTCGCTGCCGAAGGCTGGCAATCGGGTGCACTGAAGCGGCGCGAGTTTGTGCGGTCCTATTACCCGCTGGACATCAATGGAAAACAGCGGACCGCGATTGCCTGGACCACATCGGCCTCTGTGGTGGCCGTGATCGAGATGGTACGCGACGGAGTATTGGCCGCCAAGGGATTCATCAAACAAGAAGAAATCCCGCTGGCACCCTATCTGGCCACACGGACCGGGGCGTACTTTGAACAAGGTGCCCGCAGTCGCAAATGACCAAGACAGGATGGGGGCGGCGCAGGTACTGTCGCCCCAATCCTGCCAAACTCCGCCTGCCCGACGCAGTGCGGGTCGGATCCGCGACAAAAGACGCATGAATTGGAACAGCCGGTCGCAAAATTTGTTGCGACACGGCAAATCGACACGTAGCCTGAACAGGTACCGGGCATTGCCGGACCGACATTTTCAAAACAAGCCATACCGCACACCCCATAGGGAGAACGCCATGAGCGAGCCGGACTATTGGAGTGAACTGAACTGGACGAACGGATGGGATGACCAGTTGCCTTCGGTGGTCGCCGTCTCGGAACGCAGCGACGAAAGCGGCTCGCGAAAGATCATCAACGGAACGTCTCGGCGGCGGGCGCGGTCCAGATCTGAATCCGATCTGGTGGTTGCCGTGGCGGATCGTGGCGCCTATGACACCGCGTTTCTGGACCCGAACAGCGACATGTTCCGCCGGATTGCAACATACCTCAGCGCCAACGCGGCTGCCCGCACCCTTGCGCCACCGCAGGGGGAACGCACCCGGATGGTGCGGGCACAGGACAAGATCGACGAACTGTCGCTAAAACCGGCGCTGTCGGCAAACGATATACTGGTGCTAAAGACCAACCTGACCACACTTCGCGAAGACCCCAGCTATATAAAGCCCGCCTACGTTGCGCTTTATACCCAACATGGCGTCCCCCGGACCAAGAAATCACCCCCAAAGTCCGGCAAGGTCATCATCACCAAGATCAGGGTCATCCGCCACCCGGCGCTTTGGGCACAGTACGACGCGGCCCGCGACAGGATCCGTGACGACATTGCTGCGACCAAGGATGAGATCCACAAGTTCAACCATGAAATGGCAGAAGCCGGGGTGCCGGTCTATATTCCGTTGCCAAAGGCGCTGACCACAGGCGGCAAGGTATCCGGCCGCAGCGCAGTCACCTTTACCACCAAATCCAAAGTCGGCCTTACCGAGGACTCGCGCGAAAAGCTGCCCGTGCTGAACCGCAAGATCGGCGAGGTTCTGTTGATGCACGGCACCCTGCCCGACGTCATAAAGATCATTGCCGACAAGGGGTTCAACCCCGACTACAACCAAGGCACCACAACCGGAAACATCACCAAATACGGGGCGCTGGGTCAGGGGACCTATTTCGGCGATTCCTTTGCCAAGGTGCAGACCTACACCGGCTGTCCGATCTGCAATGCGCTGAAATGCGACTGCGTGGACCAGGATGACCAGCCCGTAGACCGGATGCTGATCCTTGCGCGCTGTCTTTTGGGAATCCCGACCAAGGCCCGCACCCATGACAGCCACCGGACCGAAAACACCGCGACGATCAAGGACGGAAAGCACTCCGTGATCGGGCAGGAACGCGGGATCTTCAAAAGCTGGACTCTGTTTGGCAGCAATGAGTTCATGCTGAAACAGGCCGACCAGATGTATCCCGAGTTCATTGTCTACTGGCACCGCGCCTGACGCCAAGGCACGGGTCCAACCGCGCGTTGCGCCCTTGTTCCACACCCCATAAAACCAGAAGGCCCGGGCACGTCAAACGCGTCCCGGGCCTTCTGGATTGATGGTACCACCTCCCCGGCTCGAACGGGGGACCCCCAGATCCACAATCTGGTGCTCTAACCAACTGAGCTAAGGCGGCACTGCGGGGGATTTAACCCTCGCGCTCGACGATTGCAAGCCCCGAACGGGGCCAAAGTTACCGCGCTAAGCCGGAAAGCTGCGCCCATGCGCCAACCTGCGGCAAACGAATCCCCTGCACGGATACAGGGCATGACCGGCGCACCCAGTTCGCACCGGCCCGCCCCACCACCACGCTTGCCCAGCCGCGCCATGCCAAAACATGACTCTGCGAAAATGACCTTGCACAAGACCCCGTTTCAGGCCCCACTTGTCACAGACCCCGCAAAGCTGTAGGGCGCGCTATCAGACACAGGGGACCTTTATGGGCATCGACAAGCAAAGCGAAACAGCGGCGAACCTGCAAATCGGGCCAACCACCCTTGGCATGGTGCGTATCTACGTCGAAGGTGACGGTATTGACCTGCCGCTGGACTTCGACC
>JAUSPL010000576.1 GCA_030656535.1 Gemmobacter sp. | reverse complement strand
TGCCTAACCGCGCGATTGATCCTTGGGGGGCTGTCAATCTGCATGAAGTGTGGCTCCTGGCCATCATGATGGCGCTGATTTCCTTCACTGGCTACATCGCCGTGCGGATGTTCGGCGATCTGTTGGGGATTGTGGTGACAGCTGCGGCAGGGGGGCTTGCCTCCTCGACTGCCACCACACTGTCCTTTGCGCGTTTGGGGCGCGAGCAGCCGGGGGCAGTCAATCTGCTGGTGGGCGGCATCCTGATCAGCGGGGCGGTGATGGCGATCCGGGTGGGGGTAATTGCCTCGGCGTTGAACCCGAACCTGATGTGGCCATTGGCTACAACGCTTGGCAGCGCCGCGGTGACTATGGGTGCAATGGCACTATTCTTTGTCTTCGGTGCAGGCACCCCCCTTGCAGATCAAGCCAAGCCAGACCTAACGATTGCAAATCCGCTTGTGGTCGGCACATCGATCAAGCTGTCGGCCTTCATCGTTGTGGTTATGCTGGCGGCCGAACTGGTGCAGCGGGTTTGGGGAGATGCCGGGGTCCTGGCCGTGGCCGCCGCGTCCGGCATTGCCGATGTGGACGCAATCACGCTGTCGATGGCCCGCATGGAGATCACCTTGACACTTGCCACGCAAGCCATCCTGCTGGCCGTTGCGGTCAACACGGCCTCGAAAGCCAGCATGGCCGCCTGGGTGGGCGGCAGCGCGGTAGGCCTGCGCGTCATATTGGCCAGCATGGTCGCAATCGCAGTCGCAGGCGGCGCCTATATCTGGTTCGGCTAAAGGTCTCCGAGTCGGGTGCCACCCCTTCCCCAAATCACCGCCACCCCGCCACCCTTTTCGTCATGCATCTCTTGCCTCGGGCGCGGATCCACGCCTCATGGAATGACGACTGGTTGAGTTGCTTGGTCAACCAATTGCGCTTGAACAAGAAATATGTTCGCTACGCCGAACCGGCCAAGGGGCGGCACTGTCAGGTTTTCACTCCGATGTCCGCGGTTTTGCCGACTGCTTCTACCGATCCGGCAGCCATCGTGCGCCAACGGAAACTACTGGTGCCGCCCGGCTTGCGCCACCGCCACCCCCCGATCCGTCATCAGCCTGACAGCCTCGATCTTGAACTCACACGCAAACTTCCGTCTCGCCATGTCCAGTCTCCAGTTCCTCGGTCACGATCCTATCTTCGTGTCCAAAAAACCAGCAGCAGGCCACGGGCAGAAGCGACCGAAGTCAACCCTGAGAAGACTTTCCAGGCTCCCAACTACTGATTCACACCGCGGTCACCGTCAATCGCCTTCAATGTGTTTTCTGGAGGCGCAATGGACTCTGCGCCCGCTTGTTCACGCTATTTCGATGGCCGTCGGCTCAAGGGGTGTCGGTGCGCACCCTGCGCCCAGAATGCAAAAGAGGGCTGCGGGCCCCCTGGCCGTTTGGACGCGACGGATGCCACAGGTGCGGTCAGGCTCATTCGAACTCGCCTCTGTTTGCGACGCATCATGGACCTGCATCGGCTCTGGTCCGGTAAGGCGCTTTTGTTGTGCGGCCCATTGTTCGAAGCCCACGGATGATTTCCAGCAAAGCGCCAAGTGTTTTCGGCGCGGGTTGTAGAAGCCATTGATGTATTCAGAAAGGGCGGCTTTGCCAGTTGCGACGCCAGACCAGTTCGGCCCTCCATTGCCCGGGAAGCTGTTTTGGCGCATCGGTCGCCGAACCCGGCGTTGGCCGATGCGCAACGTCAACTCGTTCAACTCGCCGGTCATGCAAGGCCTGCCATAGCTGCCAAGGGTCAGACGGTGCTGATCTGCTGACAGCGCTGCTTCGACCGGAGACTTACCAACGAAATATCAAGAAAAATTAGTAGTTTGGCTGAGATAGGGGTAACCCTTGACGGCATCGCCCGTCCGTGCGGCAGCGCTGATTGCAGCACAAGTGGCGGCCGGGATTGAAACGGCAACCGGCACGCCATTCACAATCAAAGCCCGCATCATGCAGGATTTCTTATGGAAACCCATGTCCGGGCTTATCCGAAGGCCCTCGCTGATCTCAATGTTTCACCAAGTTGAGTGGTTCAGGAAATCTCCGACCCAATTGCGAAACGGCAGAAGAGGATCAGTGCCAGACTGGTCATCTCGTTGCGGCTGTGAACGGCCGGTCTGGGATGCCTGTTTCGTCATTCATTGAGGCCCGGAAGACGTTGAGGATCATTTCAGGATTTTGCCCTGACACTGTTCGCCGGAAAGCCCACTGTCTGCGACAGAAGAACCTCCTGATCATGGTCCAAGCCCAAGGCCTCCGCGATTGCGCCGCGATCAATCCAGGCCCGAAGGACCGTCGCAAGGTCATTGCTGGCTGCAAAGAGATAGATGTTCTGCGAAATGGCCCCTGCCGCCACCGCAGCATAGACAGAACGTTGTGCCACGGGAACCAAGGTCATCTTGCGATGATCCGCCACGAAAACAATATCCAGCGGCGCTTCATCGACAAAGTCCTGGTATCCGGTGACGCGCCGCACATCGCCTGCAGCAACCAGCCGCAGTGCATGCGCGGCAGCATCATAGAGGTAGGCTCCGGATGGAAGTGCCAGATAGATGTCGATCTCTTGCGCGTTCAGAGCCGATGGCGCGGTCCGACCGCCTTCCGGGCGATTGACACCGCAGGCCGCCCACAAAAGGTTCGACAGCATCGGCATGACAAGCGCGGTCGGGGCGAATTCCCGCGTGGATTTCCGCTTTGACAGGGTCTCCATCAATGGCATGCCGCCGCTCGTTTCCGGAGTGTCAAGTTTGATCACCTGTTCCGCCGGCCCAAGAGCAGGCTTCGGTCGCAACCGTCCCATTGCACCGAGAGCGAGTTTGGTCAGAGTGCTCATGTTCTTTTCCCCTTCAGACAAAGTTGATTAAGCGACACATGCATGATCAAAAGCATCCTTTCTGGACATTCAAGCTTCGCGTCGACTTCAAGGGCCCGTGCGTCACCAAAACAAGGGGCAGACACCAAAGACCGCGGTCTTTCACTTGATCTGGCACAAAATCGGGGTTCAACCGGCGAAGCCGATAGCATTGCAATCAGGCTTTCGCGGACAACTTCCTTCGGCAGCATCCTGCGTCGTCGGAAAGTCGCAGGCGTCGCGCCGCTTGACCGCCGTGACACTGATCGACACACGATGGCGGATCGCTTCGGTGATGCAATACTGGCCAAGAGTTCGGCGATCCAAGGGGCAGCCATTCCCTAGCGCACCACCACAACGGTGCACTTTGCGTGGTGCAGCACTTTTTGCGAAACACTGCCAAGCAAAGCGCCACGCGTACGCCCCAGGCCACGACTGCCCAGAACGATCATTGTTGGTTTTTCGGCATCGGCGGCGTCCAGTATCTGGTCGGCATAGTCCCCGACGCAAGACCGGGTTGTCACGTTGCATGCCCCGATTTCGATCGCGCGCGTCTTGCTCCGGGCCTGAATTTCATCCCCGACAATGCGCACGACCAAAGCCGCATTCGCGTCATCTTCTATCCGGGCAAAGTAATTGCCCAGAGACGAAGGATCCCTTCCTACGGCGCGACCTGTCTGCTGTGCGACATGCTCGATCAGGTGTTCAGCTTCCGCCATCCGCATCCAATCCTCGGTTGCGCGCCCATGCATGAGAACATGCACGATGCACAGATCATGGCCGAGCTTTGCCGAGAGTTCGGCTGCGGCATCGACAGCCCGGTTTCCAGTCTCGGACCCATCAGTCGCAACAAGTATTTTTCCGTCCATGAACTGCCCCTTCGAATCATCGTCAGACTTCCAAAGGATAGGATGACGCCGCCCACCGGCATTGCGCACCGTCAATTATGGCCTGAAATACCGCGCGCTGCATCTGGGCCTCATTCCAGGCCAAACCCTTGGAACGATTGACGCGCGACAATGCGTGTTGGCGCGCCAAATGGCATTGGCTTCTCCTCTTCAATCTAGACGAGCCCGTCGTCTCGCGGGCGCACAAGAGAGAAAGCAGGATCATGACAACACCCGGGCTGACAACGACCATGCCTGTACAGATCGTGACGAGTCCTGTGCCAAGGATTGCCCTGCCAGGTGATCTTGCAATCCCGGCGCATGCCTTT
>JAUSPL010000557.1 GCA_030656535.1 Gemmobacter sp. | reverse complement strand
TCTGCGATGTTTTCCAAGGTGATGACGGGCGTGTATGACATTCCGGTTGCGCATCTGCGGGTGCAGGGGATCTATACCAACACCACCCAGGTCGATGCCTATCGCGGCGCTGGCCGCCCCGAGGCGATCTATGCGCTGGAGCGCACGATGGATCACGCGGCACGCGAACTGGGGGTGGATCCGTTCGATCTGCGCATGCGCAATTTCGTGCGCAAGTTTCCCCATCCCACGGTCGGTGGCGAAGTCTATGATGTTGGCGATTTCCCCCGTGTGCTGAACCGCTTGCGTGCCGAAGCTGATGTTGACGGCTTTGCCGCGCGCCAGGTTGAAAGTGCTGCGCGCGGACGCTTGCGCGGGCTTGGGCTCAGCTACTACATCGAGGCGATCCTTGGGGGCCCGGAAGAGGACGCCAAGGTCGAATTCAACGACGATGGCACGGTTTCATTGTTCGTCGGCACCCAGTCGAACGGGCAAGGCCACGAAACGGTCTATGCGCGGTTCTTGTCGGAACGGACCGGCATCCCCGAAGACATGATCATCGTGGTGCAAGGCGACAGCGACCGGATCGCCAAGGGCGGCGGCACCGGGGGGTCACGGTCGGTCACTGTGCAGACCAATGCCACCATCGCGACGGTCGACAAGATGGTTGCAGCCTTTACGCCGTTCCTGGCCGAAGAGACCGGCGGTAATCCGGACTTCATGGATGGCACGTTCCGGGTGTCGGGGACAAACCGTGCCTTTACCATGCTCGAGGCGGCAGATCTGGCCCGCGCCAAGGGCCGAATGGATCTGTTGCGCCACGAAGCCACCGCAAAGCTTCCGGGCCGGTCCTATCCCAACGGCGCGCATCTTGCCGAGGTCGAAATCGACCCGGAAACCGGCAAGGTCGATCTGGTGCGCTATACCGTCGCCGATGATCTGGGCAACCTGCTGGCCCCGCAACTGGCCGAGGGTCAGGTTCATGGCGGCATTGCGCAGGGGGCCGGTCAGGCCCTGGTTGAACATGTCGGCTATGATGAGAATGGCCAGTTGTTGACCGCAAGCTTCATGGACTATGCGATGCCGCGCGCGGATGACCTGCCGATGATCCGGTTCGTGTCCGAACCGGTCCCGTCGGTGAACAACCCGCTGGGCATGAAGGGCTGCGGCGAGGCCGGGACCGTGGGGTCGATCGCTGCGGTGGCCAATGCGGTCTGTGATGCGCTGGCGCCTGCGGGCGTTGGCAGCGCAGACATGCCGTTTACGCCGACCCGCGTTTGGGAAATGTTGAAGGAGGTCGGTTACGCCGCGTCTGAGTGACATAATTGGGTGGTTTCGCCGCCCGCCCATCGAGGTCATTACCCCCGAGCCTGCACCATCGCGCGGGGGGACGGATCATATCGTGATCCTGGACGGTACGCTGTCGTCGCTGGATCCGGGGCATGAAACCAATGCCGGTCTGACGTTTCGGTTGTTGTCCGAATTGCGCGGCCGGTCGCGGGTGTCGGTGTTTTACGAGCCGGGGCTGCAATGGCAGGGTTGGCGTCACGCCGCCGATGTGGCGGCGGGGCGGGGCATAAACCGGCAGATCCGCCGGGCCTATGGGTTTCTTGCGTCGCGCTATCGGCCCGGTGACAGGATTTTCCTGTTTGGCTATTCACGCGGCGCTTATGCGGTGCGGTCGCTGGCGGGGTTGATCGACCGTGTCGGCTTGCTGAAGCGCGAAGAGGCCACGGAACGCGCGGTGGTGCTGTTGTACCGCCACTATCAGACCAACCCCGACAGCCCCGCAGCGCGCCGTCTTGCCCGCCGCCTGTGCCACCTCGAGGTCGATATCGAGATGGTCGGTGTCTGGGATACGGTCAAGGCACTGGGCTGGCAAGTGCCGATCTTGTGGAAATTCAGTGACGTCAATCACGTTTTTCACAACCACCACCTGGGTGGCTCCATCCGGCACGGCTATCACGCGCTGGCGCTTCATGAGACCCGGAATGTATTTGCGCCTGTGCTGTGGGACTGTCCGCCGGGATGGGAAGGAAATGTTGAACAGGTCTGGTTTCGCGGTGCGCACGGCGACATCGGTGGGCAATTGGGCGGCTATACTCCCGCGCGGCCCCTGTCGAACATCCCGTTGGTCTGGATGCTGGACAAGGCAGAAACCTGTGGATTGCCGTTGCCAGAGGACTGGCGCAGTCGGTTTCCAATCGACTCGCATGCGCCGATGATCGGAACGTGGCGCGAATGGGGCAAGATTTTTCTGGGGCGGCGCCCGCGCGTGGTGGGGCGTGACAGTTCCGAACGCATTCATCCCAGCGCCTTGCCTGCACCGCCGGCCGACACCAACTGCCACCACCCGGTTCGCCCATCAGCCATGATCAACCCGGACCGTCCGATCTGACGAGGGCATGTGATCGGGCGGCGCGGCCAGATTGATCGGGACGCACCTGCCCTGGCCTGTTCATGGTGTGATCAGTGCCCTACGTCGCAGACCGTCAGTCGGGGGATGCGGACAGAGCGACTACGCCAGCCGGGCCCAAGGGAACTTAGGCCCGTTCAGGAAAACCAGGGCGTCAGATTCGCGCGGATCCGGTCCAATGGCGTCGCACAGGACGTGTCTGGCACAAACGTCTGTCCGGTGATGGTTTCGTAGGCGCGGATATAGGTGCGGCTGGTTTCCTCGATCATCGACGACGGGATATCGGGGATCGGATCGTGATAGGGATCACAGCGTGCCGCGACCCAGGCCCGGATGACGTCCTTGTCGAACGATGGTGGGCGGCTTCCAGCCGCATAGGCGGCCTGATAGCCGTCAGCGATCCAATAGCGACTTGAATCCGGGGTGTGGATTTCATCCGCGATAAGGATGGTGCCGTCTGCATCCGTGCCGAATTCGTACTTCGTATCAACCAGAATCAAGCCACGCTCGGCCGCCATCGCCTGCCCGCGGGCAAAAAGCGCCAGTGCCACCTCGGCCAGCCTTGCCCATTGTGCAGGCGTCACCAGACCTTGTTCAAGAATTTGCGCAGGCGTCAGGGGCGCGTCGTGTTCGCCGTCATAGGCCTTTGACGTTGGCGTCAGGATTGGCGCGGGAAGGGCAGCGTTGTCGCGCAAACCGTCGGGCAGCGTGTGGCCGTACATGGTCCGCACGCCTTGCTTGTACATGGTCAGGATCGAGGTCCCGGTGCTGCCTGCCAGGTAGCCACGCACGACGATTTCCACCGGCAAGATGGTCAGATACTGCCCGATCACCACATTGGGGTCGGGATAGGCCACCACATGGTTCGCGCAGATATCGGCGGTATGGTCAAACCAGTAGCGCGCGGTCTGCGTCAGCACCTGGCCCTTGTAGGGAATACAGGCCAGCGCGCGGTCAAAGGCCGATATGCGATCCGTGGCGATCAGGATGCGCTGTTTTCCTGCGCCGGTATCTGGCAGGTCGTAGCAATCGCGCACCTTGCCGCGATAGTAATTCGGCAGTTCCGGGATAACGGCTTCGGGCAGGATGCGCATTGGGGCCTCCGTCTGGGATCGCGGTGCTATGCGGCGCAGGGGCGGGGGTGTCAATGAGTCGGACTGTAAAACGGCGGCATGCCGGGGCACGCCGCCGCCATCGGGTCTGTCAGGGATCAGCGGATGCCGGCTGCCTTGAGCTTGGGCAGCACGGTGTCGCGGAAATAGGGGAACTCGGCCACGTAGTCGACAAATGACAGCGTGGTTCCGGAAAATCCGGTCGCGTGCAGTTTCAGGATGCCATCGGCCACCTGATCCGGGGTGCCGACCAGCGGAAACCCGCCATGACCCATGGCAAACAGATGCTTGATTTGCGCCAAAAGGTCG
>JAUSPL010000546.1 GCA_030656535.1 Gemmobacter sp. | reverse complement strand
TTCGACGGTCTGACGGCCGAGGAAAACATCTGGCTGTCTGCCCGTCGCTGGCATCCCGTCGATCGGGCGCGGACGCTGACGGCGGAAACCGTGGACCGGCTGCAACTGGGCGACATCCGCCGTACCCTGGTCGGCCGTCTGGCGCATGGCCAGCGGCAATGGGTCGAACTGGGCATGGTGGTCGCGGCAGAACCTTGGCTGGTGCTGCTGGACGAACCCGCCGCGGGCATGACGCATGAGGAAACCTTTCGCACGGCGGCATTGATCCGCGAGATCAACACAACCTCGGCCTTGATCGTGGTTGAACATGACATGCAGTTCATCCGCATGATCTCACAGACCGTTACGCTGTTCCACGAAGGGCGGATCCTGATGGAGGATACGATGGACGCCATTTCCGCCGACAAGCGCGCGCGCGAAGTTTATCTGGGGCACAGAGCATGAGAGTTACGGCATGAGCGTGCTGCTGAAGGTACAGGGCCTGCGGGCGGGCTATGGCAAGGTGCCGGTCTTGCGCGGGGTCGATCTGCACGTCGATCAGGCCGAGATTCTGGGCGTGCTGGGCCACAATGGCATGGGCAAAAGCACGCTGCTCAAGGCTCTCATGGGGATCATCCCCGCCACCGGCGGATCAATGACCTTTGACGGGCAGGACCTGACACGGGCCCGGTCTTCGGGGCGTGCGCAGTTGGGCATCGGCTATGTACCGCAGGGGCGGGGAATTTTCCCCAACCTGAGCGTGCGTGACAACCTGCGGATGGGGGTTGCCGCGCATGACATCGACGAGGACGAGGCCATCGACCGTGTGCTTGCCGATTTCCCGCGTCTGGTGCGCCTGCTGGACCGAGAAGGCGGGGCCCTGTCAGGGGGCGAACAGCAACTGCTGGCGCTGGCACGCTGTCTGATCTCGCAGCCTGACCTGATCTTGCTGGATGAGCCGACCGAGGGCATCCAGCCCTCGATCATCGACGAGATCATCGACCTTCTGAGGGCGCTGAACAAGCGCGAGGGCGTGGCTATCATTCTGGTCGAACAAAGCCTGGATTTCATCACCGCGCTGTCGGACCGGGTGCTGTTGATCCAGAAAGGCGCCATCATTGGCGAGGTGTCGGGGTCCGAGGCCGCAGATCCCGCGCTTATCGAGGAATTCACCGGCTTTGGGGCCGCGCGCGGGGCAACCCCGGCCCCGGCCTTTGCACCCGCACCCAAAGCGCCCACGCCCGCCAGCCCGGGACAACCCGCCCCCTCCGCAGCCAAACCCCGCGACGCAGTTGTCAGCCTGCAACAAAGGATTTCCTACATGACCGTCCAGCGCCCCACCCTTTCGCAGATGCGCGATATCGTCGCCGAACTGGGCATGAGCATGTCGGATGCAAGGGTGCAGGAATTCCTGGACGTGATGCAAGGCACGCTGGACGCCTATGACGTGGTGGACTCGTTGCCCGACTTCCTGCCGCCCGTGCTGTATCCGCGCACATCGGGGTATCGCCCGACGGCCGAAGAAAACCCGATGAATGCGTGGTATGTGAAAACCGATATCCGCGGTGCCCCGCGCGGACCGCTGCTGGGGCGCACGGTGGCGTTGAAGGACAACGTCTGCCTGGCCGGTGTGCCGATGATGAACGGCGCCGCCACCCTCAAAGGCTATACCCCCGATATCGACGCGACCGTGGTGACAAGGTTGCTGGATGCGGGCGCGACCATCGTCGGCAAGGCGCATTGCGAATACTTCTGCCTGTCGGGCGGCAGCCACACCAACGCCACCGGCCCGGTCCACAACCCGCACAAGCACGGCTATTCGGCAGGCGGGTCGTCGTCGGGGTCGGGCGCGCTTGTCGGGGCCGGTCAGGTCGACATGGCGATCGGCGGGGATCAGGGCGGGTCGATCCGGATGCCCGCGTCGTTCTGCGGCTGTTATGGCATGAAGCCGACGCATGGCCTTGTGCCCTATTCCGGCATCATGCCGATTGAAACCACCATCGACCACACCGGCCCGATGACGCAAAACGTCATGGACAACGCCCTGATGCTGGAGGTAATCGCCGGGGCCGACGGGCTGGACCCGCGCCAATATGACGTGAAAACCGACCGCTACACCGCCTCGGTCGGGCGCGGGGTGTCGGGCCTGCGGATCGGCGTCGTCAAGGAGGGCTTTGGCCTGGCGGGATCGGAACCCGATGTGGACTCCAAGGTCCGCGCGGCGGCCGATCAGTTCCGCCGGTTGGGCGCATCGGTCGATGACATCTCGATCCCGTGGCACCTGCACGGGCTGGCGATCTGGACCCCGATCGGGCTGGAAGGTCTGACCAACCAGATGATGCTGGGTAATGGCATGGGCACTGGGTGGGAGGGGCTTTATACCACCTCGCTGCTGGAATATCATTCCAACTGGCGGTCGCGTGCGGATGAATTGTCCGACACGCTGAAGATCTCGATGATGGTGGGCCAGTATCACCTGAAACACACCCGCGGCCGGTACTATGCCAAGGCGCAGAACCTGTCGCGGCAGTTGCGCGAACAGTACAACAAGGTGCTGGCGTCCTATGACATCTTGCTGATGCCAACCACGCCCATGAAGGCAACGCCCCTGCCGCCCGCCGACAGCACACTTGCGCTGTGGATCCAGCGCGCGTTTGAAATGTTGCCCAACACCGCACCGTTCGATGTCACCGGCCACCCGGCAATGTCGATCCCCTGCGGCATGTCGCAGGGCCTGCCTGTCGGCTTGCAACTGATCGGGCGGCGGTATGAGGAAAGCACCATTTATCGCGCCGCCGGGGCGTTTGAGGGCCTTGGCGACTGGCGCAAGATGTGACGGGGCAACCACAATGAAACCCATGGGGATCTCGGCCCGCCCCGGCATCGTGCCCGGCAATGGCATCAGCCATGTTGCGGGGGCGACCGATCGCCCGCTGCTGCAGGCGACCATCCCCGCGTTCCTGGCCGAGGTGGTGCGCCGCCACGGCGACCGCACGGCTGCGGTGTTCCGCCAGACCGGCGACCGCTGGACCTACGCGAAATTCGCCCGGCTGGTCGACCGGCTTGCGGCCGGACTTTTGGCCATCGGCGTCTACAAGGGGGACCGGGTCGGCATCTGGGCGCCGAACAGGCCGGAATGGCTGCTGGTGCAATTCGCCACCGCCCGGATCGGCGCGGTGCTGGTCAATATCAACCCGGCATACCGCACGTCTGAACTGGAATATGCGCTGACCAAGGTCGGGGTAAAGACGTTGGTGGTAGCACCACAGTTCAAGTCGTCGGACTACATGGCCATGCTGGCCGAGATCGCGCCGGAACTGGCAACCTGCCCGCCCGGGCGGTTGCGGGCCGCGCGCCTGCCAGACCTGAGGGCGGTGGTGCAGCTTGGTCCCAACCCGGTGCCGGGGGCGATGTCTTTCGATGCAGTCATGGCGCGCGGCGAAGGCGGCCCACGGGCGCGGCTGGACGGCATCACGGCCCAGTTGCGCCCCAATGACCCGATCAACATCCAGTTCACCTCTGGCACCACCGGCGCGCCAAAGGGCGCCACGCTGACCCACCGCAACATCGTCAACAACGCGATCTCGACCGCCCGTGCCATGCGCTTGCGGCCCGGCGAGGGTTTGTGCATCCCGGTGCCGCTGTATCACTGCTTTGGCATGGTGCTGGGCAATCTGGCCGCCACCGCCTACGGCGCCACGATGGTATTCCCCGGCGAGGCGTTTGACGCTGGCGAGACGCTGGCGGCGATCGCAGCCGAACGCTGTGCCGCCGTCCACGGCGTACCGACCATGTTCGCCGCCATGTTGGACCATCCCGACTTCCAGCGCCATGACCTGCGATCCTTGCGCACAGGTGTCATGGCAGGCGCCCCCTGCCCCGAGCCCCTGATGCGACGCGTGATGCACGACATGCATTGCAGCCAGATCACGATTGGCTATGGCATGACCGAAACCAGCCCGATTTCGTTTCAGTCTTCCATCGATGACCCCGTGGACCGCCGGGTGTCCACAGTCGGGCGCATCCAGCCCCATACCGAATGTCGCGTGATCGGGCCGGACGGCCAGACCCTGCCTATCGGGCAACAAGGTGAGTTGGTCACCCGCGGCTATCTGGTGATGCAAGGCTATTGGGGCGACCACGACCGCACCGCCGAGGCGCTGAAAGGCGGCTGGATGCACACCGGCGATCTGGCCACCATCGACGCGCAAGGCTATTGTCGCATCGTTGGCCGGATCAAGGACATGCTGATCCGTGGCGGCGAAAACGTCTATCCGGTCGAGGTCGAAGATTTTCTGGCCACCCACCCCGCCATCGCGCAGGTGCAGGTGTTCGGCTTGCCTGACCCGAAGTACGGCGAAGAGGTCGCGGGCTGGGTTGTGCTGCATCCCGGCATGGAATTGACCGCGCACGCCCTGCGCGACTGGTGCAAAGGCCGCATCGCGCATTACAAGGTGCCACGCCACGTGCGTTTTGTCACCGAAATGCCGCTGACCGCAACCGGCAAACCGCAGAAATTCGTCATGCGGGACGCGATGATCGCCGACCTCGGTCTTAGCCCAGCCCCCTGACCCGAAAGGCCCTGCCATGCACACGTTGACCGCCATCCTTCGCGCCAAACCGGGACATGAGGCCGAAGTGCGGGCCGCCTTGGAACGCTGTGGCACTTGGGTTCGCGCGCATGAACCGGAGACCCACGGGTTTTTCCTGGCGCAAGACCCCGATGATCCCTGCCGTTTCACCACTTATGAGCGGTTCACTGATCGCGCCGCGATGGATCGCCACAACAATGGCACCGGGTCAAAGACCTTCTTTGCCGAAGCGGGTCACCTGCTGGACGGCGATGCCGTCGTCGCCACCGCACAGGAATTCTTTGCCCGCTGATCCTGCACCATGCCACGCCTGCACTTTGCGACGACTGCATTTTGCGACGACTGAACCGCGTGCACAGGTCGCACCGCCCTTGCGATGCGACCGCGGGGCGCGGCGACCCCGCCTTGCGCGCTTACAACTGAACGCCCTTGGTCAGCGCCCCGTCGATCACCAGGTTTGTGCCGCTGGTAAAGCTGGACGCCGGGCTTGCCAAAAACACCACGCCGCGTGCAATTTCCTCTGGCCGTGCCATCCGGCCCATCGGGTTCATGGCCAACGCCTCAGCGAACAGACTTGGGTTGTTGCGTTCGATCGACTGCCAGATGCCGCCGTCGAAATAGGTATTGCCCGGCGACACCGTATTGGCCCGGATGCCCTTGGGCGCCAGTTTCATCGCCAAACCTTGGGCGTAATGCACCAGCGCCGCCTTGAACGCGCCGTACGCCGGTCCGGTGAAATCCACCTCGCGCCCGGACACGGATGAGATCAGCGTGATCGACG
>JAUSPL010000181.1 GCA_030656535.1 Gemmobacter sp. | reverse complement strand
GAGAAATCCGGCCAGCCCAAGGATTTCATCTATGCTTTCGACATGGCGCGCGAGGCGGGGTAGCGCCTGACCGCCCATGCCGGGGAATGGGGCGGGCCGGACAGTATCCGCGACGCCCTGCGCGATCTGAAGGTCGAACGTATCGGTCACGGTGTGCGCGCGATCGAGGATCTCGCCCTGGTCGATGAACTGGCCGAAACCGGTGTGGTGCTGGAGGTCTGTCCAGGATCAAACGTGGCACTCGGCCTATACAAGGGCTGGCGCGCGCATCCCATTTCCGAGCTGGACCGGCGCGGGGTCAAGGTCACGGTATCCACCGATGACCCTCCGTTCTTTCACACCACGATGAACCAGGAGTTCCAGATGCTTCACGACGCATTTGACTGGGACGATGGGCAATTCGCCCGCCTTAACCGGACCGCGCTTGACGCCGCCTTCTGCGATGTCGATACCCGATCCCGTATCGCCAAGAAACTGGAGGCCGCAGATGCTTGACCACCTGACCGTCGTCACCCACCCGCTGGTGCAGCACAAGCTGACGATCATGCGGGACAAATCCACCTCAACCGCGTCCTTCCGCCGCCTCTTGCGCGAAATAAGCCTGCTGCTGGCCTATGAGGTTACGCGCGAATTGCCGATGACCACCCGCACCATCGAAACCCCGCTGGAGGAAATGGAGGCCCCGTCGATCGAGGGCAAGAAGCTTGCGCTGATCTCCATCCTGCGGGCGGGCAACGGGTTGCTGGACGGCATTCTGGAACTGATCCCGGCGGCACGGGTCGGGTTCATCGGGCTGTACCGTGACCCCGAAACCCTGCGGCCGGTGCAATATTACTGCAAGGTACCCGACCAGCTGGAAGACCGCATCACCATCGTGGTGGACCCGATGCTGGCCACCGGCAATTCATCGGTGGCGGCGATTGACCTGCTGAAGGAAAAGGGCGCGCGCAACATCCGCTTCCTGTGCCTGCTGGCCGCGCCCGAAGGCATCCAGCGGATGCAAGAAGCACACCCCGATGTTCCGATTGTGACGGCTTCGGTTGATCGTTACCTGAATGACCACGGCTACATCGTGCCCGGCCTAGGGGATGCGGGTGACCGGATGTTTGGCACAAAATAAGCCATCACAGGGCTTTACTCGGAAACAATCCTGCTTCATTCTTTCCTCCACGCTACTAGGGGGTAGTCATGGTTTGGAAAGTGATGTCGGCTGCGGTGATTGCAGCCGCAGGTATATCGGGTATTGCCAATGCCCAAAGCCGAGGAGGCCCGGCCGAGCTGCCGCCGGCGGGCTTTAGCGGTCAACAGTACATCGACAGCCGGGGCTGCGTGTTTTTGCGCGCGGGCCACGGAGGTCAGGTGAATTGGGTTCAGCGGGTCAGCCTCGACCGGAAACCGCTGTGTGGCTATCCACCCACCACGACGACGATGGCACGGGCCAAGACTGAACTGTCGCGCCCTGCGCCAGCCAGCCCGGCACCGGTGGAAACTGCATCGGCAGGCGGGCGTCGCCCGATGGAGACGGTCGCAAACGTCACCACCGCGCCACGCATCTCGTCTCCGGCGCCGAGGTCCAGCGTTCCGGCTGCCAGCTATGCCGCGCCGCGCGTCGTGATGGCAGCGCCTGCTGCAACGGTGCGTATGGCGGCACCGTCAGGATCGCCAGAGCCCACGGTATTTGCCAGCACGCCGCAACCTGCCGCACCTGCGCCCGTTGCTGTCCGGGCAAGAGCTGCGTCAACCGCCTATGTGCCCAGCCCATCACCTGGCCCCACCGTTTACAACGCGGTTGCCGCGCCGGACACCACATCCGAGGCCCCGCGTGTTGCGGCCTCGCATAGTCCGATCCTGCGCGCCGCCACCCCCGGCTGTCCGCCGGATGCCCCTGTCGGTCAGCTTTATGATCTGACCTCGGGCGGGCGTGTGATGGTTTGCACCATCTCGGGCAAAAGGTTCACCGGACTGCGGGTCGGCGATCAGATGGTCAGCGCATCTCCATCTGCCACTTATGCAGGACACACAGGGTACAGAACGGCCCCGGTACAAATCGCCGAAGCCGCCCCGCCAGTGCCGCCCGGCTATAAACCCGCTTGGACCGACGACCGGTTGAACCCCCACCGCGCGCGCGGGACGGCCAGCGGTCATGCGCAGATGAACCGCCACTGGTCCGTCGATGTACCGCAAAAGGTGATCGCCGATGCGGAACGCTCGGGCCAAAAGGTCAGACGCGCCACCGTTTCGTCCAAGGCAATGCCGGCTCCGGCACCCGTCGTGCGTCAGGCCGCGCCGCAGATGGCAGGGGCCCGGTTCGTTCAGGTCGGCAGCTTTGGTGTCCCCGACAACGCAACCCGTGCGGCACAGCGGCTGCGGTCTATGGGATTGCCGGTGCAGATCCTGCGATCATCCATCAAGGGCAAACCGGTTCAGGTTGTTCGGGCCGGACCGTTTGGGTCGCCGTCCGAGGCAGGATCGGCCTTGGCTGCCGCGCGCCGCGCAGGCTTTGGTGACGCCTTGCTGCGCCGCTAAGCCATGGCTTGACGCCGGTCGGACGATACAGGCCCACACAGACAGAAAAGGGCGCGTGAACCAAACGGGTCACGCGCCCTTTTTTGCATGGCGGATCACCGTGCGCAGATCGCCTGCAAGCTTAGCCAATCTCCATCGGGCAGCAGGGGCGTCGCGTCTGGCATCGGTCTTGGCCCCACATCGGCAAGGCCGGACGCCCGCGCATAGGGCCCCGGCGCGACCTTGGCCGCAGCAAGTGCATCAATCAACGCGTCCGGGGTGACCGGGGCTGGATCCGCCCGCAAGCGCCGCTCGGCATAGCCGTCCACCGCGCCCGCAGGCAGGCTGCCTGTCGTCAGCAAGGTAAAGGTTGCCCGCATCCCCGCCGCGCGCAACACGTCAATCAAGGGGTCGGCTTGTTCGGTCCGCAGGATTTCGGCCAACAGATAGCCTGCCACCACGTCAGGAGTATCGTAGTCCTCGACAAGCCGTCGATCCAGAACGATCAGCCGCCCCGGCAGGTGGATCGCCCCCGACACCCCGTCGGTCAACACCACAAGCCGAACCGGATCGGCCCCGAACAGGCGTTGCGACAGCATGTTCAACGCCTGCACTCCGGCAGGGTCCGCACAGGGTTGCCCCGTCAGGCGTTCAAAATCCGCAAGTGCAACGGCGCCGATCTCGGCCCGTTTCGAGAGCGGCACCAAGGACGCGGTATGTGTCACCAGCGCGCCCGGCAACCACAGGGCCCCCAAACCTACCACCGCCGCCACCATTGCACCCAGGGTCACCGCACGCACACGCCCGGGTCGGGACTTGCGCGCATCGACCACAGTGCGGACCGTGGCAATTGCGTCGATCATGGCCGGATCATCCAGCTCCAGAGTCTCGCTTTCGGCATCGGTATCGGGGGCAAACAAGGCGGGCATCGACCCCGGGTTCAACCTGATCACGGCAGGCAATGACCAATGCGACAATGCGCTTTCGCTGCGCCCGTCCGACAAGATCAGCGAAGCATCGCCCAAGGATACGACAACATCCCGTCGCTGTGCGTCGGGGCCTGCGCGCCAGAGGCCCGCACATTCCAGCCTTGCGTATCTTGTAAGCGCCGTCATGGCGGCGGGCCTGCTTCCTGCCATTGTTTTGACCACGATAGCGCAACACCCGGACGGGGACAATCTTTGCTCAGGCCCTTGACGTGGCCTTCTGCAGATCTGGTCGTTTGCTTTCGCCCCGGTTTTGGTATCTTGCGGTCAACAGGGGGCAAAATGACGGTATTCTTGGGCGTGGATGGCGGCGGCACGGGGTGCAGGGCGTCACTGGTGGACAGAACGGGCCGCGTGATCGGGCACGCCAGCGGCGGCCCGGCCAACATCGCATCTGACGCCGAAGGGGCGCTTGCCAATATTCTGGCGACGGTATCCGGGGCGCTGAACGGCACCCCTCGCGCGCAGGTGCACGCCGTGCTCGGCCTTGCCGGGGCAAATGTCGCGCAGACCACGGACCGGCTGCTTGACCAGCTTGGCTTTGGCAGCACAAGGATCGTCAGTGACGGCCTGATCGCCCTGAAGGGCGCGCTGCGTGATCAGGACGGAATTGTGGCGTCGGTCGGCACAGGCTCGGTTTTCGCGGTGCAACGAAAGGGTATCGTCCGTCAGATTGGCGGCTGGGGGTTCGTGCTGGGCGACGAGGCCAGCGGTGCCTGGCTGGGGCGGTGCGCGTTGGCCGATGCGCTGCGAGCCATGGATGGATTCACGCAGATCACACCGTTTCAGACCCGCTTGCTGGCGGATCATGGCGGACCAGAGGCCGTGGTGCGGTTTGCCACTGGCGCAGGACCATCCGCATTCGCGCAATTTGCGCCAAAGGTCATCGAGGCCGCTGATGCGGGCGACACGGCAGCGCTGGCCTTGTTGGACCGCGCAGCGCAGGACGCTGCCAGATCCATAGACCTTTTGCAGGGCCGCGACCGTCTGCCGGTTGTGTTTCTGGGTGGGTTGGGTCCGTCCTATGCTGCCCGGCTGGACTCCCGTTGGCCAGTGGTCGCACCGATGGGGTCAGCCCTCGATGGCGCGGTCTGGATGGCACAGTCTGCCTGGAATACGGATGACGCGGCCCTGCCCGCCGCTCAGGACCCGGCATGACCGGGGTCTTGCACCACCTAGGGGTCAACGTCATCGCCCGGCTGCCCCTGGCGGCATTGGCGCGCGACAACGCCGCCAGGCCGGATGTAGAGGTCACAGCCAACCGGGTGGCAGCGTCTGCCTTGGGTGTATTCGTGACGGCTGCCAGCATAACAGGTGCCGAAACGTTTCCTTCGGTCGCGGCAATGGGGGAAGGGCACGACGCCGATGTTACGGGTCTGGCACGCGGGTGGGGCCCGGGCCCGAATTTTCCGCCCTCTCTCACCAACGAGGCCCAGACAGGATGACCCGGCAAGTCCTGACAGGTGCCTCGGTCTTTGATGGGCGCGCCTTGCGCGACGGGCTGGCCGTCGTCATCGAAGATGGCAAGATCACACAGGTCACGCCGCTCGCGAATGCCCCGAAAGGTGA
>JAUSPL010000506.1 GCA_030656535.1 Gemmobacter sp. | reverse complement strand
GGTCGCCCGGGCGGGGGTATTCCATAGGCAAGAAACCCGCAACTATGTCTATGAGATGTTGTTTCCTGAAATCCGCCACAAGGCGATGACCCCGATGATGGGGACGCTCAAGGCCCATGATGTGCTGGATTTCGAGGACTTCGTCCGGCATCCCGGCCAAGAGTTCCTGTTGGTGCTGGAAGGTCGCGTGACGGTGCACTTGGAAAACAGTCCACCCGTCATATTGCAGACCGGCGACAGCATCTACTTCGACAGCGCGAAGGGGCACCTGTATGCGTCGGATGGCGAACGCGACGCACGCATCCTGGTGGTGTGTACGGTCACCGAATTGGACCCTGACCCACAAGCTGCGTGACGGTGGTCCCGCAGGCCAGCACAACGGTCGCGCCTTCGCGCGCCAAGATCAACGCCGACGCTTCGCCCAAGCCGCTTGCCGCGCCGGAAACGACAGCGATCTTGCCTGCTACTCTGTCCATCGTGCCATTCTTTTGCTGTTGATCGTCAGTTCAAAGGGGCAGTCACGCGTTGGCGTTGGCGATAACAAAGCCCTGGTACCCGTTGGCCACCACTTCAGCGCATTTGCGGCGATAGTTGGCGACCCCGATATAGGGCAAGAACACCCGGGCCTTGCCGGGAATGTTTGCGCCCATATACCAGCTTGCCGCGCGCGGCAGCAATGTTGCGCCTGCGACCTGATTGACGTGGCTGACCCAACCCTGTTCGGCGTCGTCGGACGGCTCGATCCGCCGCGCGCCGCTTGCGCGCAGATGCTCCAGGCAGTCAGTGATCCAGTCGACATGCTGTTCGATTGACACGATGACATTCGACAGGACCGAAGGACTGCCGGGCCCGGTTATCATGAACAGGTTCGGAAAGCCCGCAGTCATCAGACCCAGATAGGCGCGCGGACCGTCGGCCCACTTCTGTTCCAGGCTTTGTGGCCCCGTACCGCGGATGTCGATCCGGGTCAGGGCGCCGGTCAGGGCGTCAAAGCCGGTCGCCAAAACCAGCTCATCCAGCGGGATTTCGTTTGCCGTGGTGCGCAGGCCCGTTTCTGTGATGCACTCGAACGGTGTCCTTTTCAGATCAAACAGGGTCACGTTGGGGCGGTTGAAGGTTGTGTAATAGTCGGTGTCCATACAGATACGCTTGGTGAAAATCGGATAGTCATTCGGGCACAGGGCTTTGGCGACCACCTGATCGGTGACGGTTTCGCGGATCTTGCGGCGGAAGAAGTTGGCGGCATTCCGGTTCGAGTCTTCGTCGATCACCACGTCGTCATAGGCGTGCATGAAGTTTGCCCCACCCTTGGCCCAGCGTGCCTCGAACTCTGCGTCGCAGGTCGCGTCGTCGACTGACTTGGCGGACTGGGCTGCAAAATCGTAAATCGTTCCAGGCCCTGTCTCGTCGCGGGCAACCGGCGCAACTCCGGGCAGTTGGACTTCCAGTTTGCGACTGTTTCGGCGGTCAGGGGCTGATTTCGGGCGGGGACGCGGAAATCAGCCGCTGAAAGGCATGCAGGTGGCCGGCTTGTTTGGCGATTTCAGGAATGGCCTGTATGGCCGGAGATCCGGTGCCAAAAACGCCGACGCGCCTGTCCGCGAAGTCGACGCCTTGGAGCGGCCAGTCCGATGTCATGTAGATCCGCCCCTTGAAGTCGTCCATCCCCTTGAGGTCGGGCACAAGCGGCGCGGACAGGACACCCGTCGCCATGTTGGCAAGGGGGGCAATGATCTTTTGGCCGCCATCGGTTGTCAGGCTGCATCGGTCGGCGCCCGCGTCGAATTGTGCTGACACGATCCGGGTGTTCAGCGTGACACCGTGGTGCAGGTCAAACCTGTCGGCGACATGCTGAATATAGCTCAGGATCTCGGGTTGTGTCGCACAGCGCTCTGTCCACGCCCAGTCTTGTTGCAACTGGTCGTTCCACCAACAGGAATACTGCATGCTTTCGATGTCGCGACGCGCGCCGGGATAGCGGTTCCAGTACCATGTGCCGCCGATGTCGTCGTCCGCTTCAAAGACATGCACCCGATAGCCAAGCTCGCGCAGGGCATAGAGACCGGCAAAACCGGGTCCGACGATGGCGAGATCAAGGTTAGCGGAGGCAGTGGACGCCTGATCATTCATGGCGGTGGTCATTTTCGTTTCGGGGGCTGCACCCTCACTCTGTAATGGGCAGGCCGATCTTCCGAGGAAAATTACCGTCGGTATCTAAAAGGTCAAATTATTTGACAGGATGGCAAATTGAAACGCGTTTTGCCATGAGCACCCCAAAAGCACCCCATCGGCGGACCGCACCCGCCTGCCAGCGCACTGACGTACCGAAAGGGCCACACATGCCGCCAGATCCGTTTATCGCCGCCATGGTACGGCAGCTTGCCGCGCGCCCCGCGCTTTCGGCGGGCACGCCGCAAGAGGCGCGCGCCATGGTTGCCGCAAGTCGCGCCCTGTTGGGAAAAGGTCCGGAATTGGCGCAGGTGCGCGATGTCTCGGTGCTAGGCGGCTGAACAGGCGGGGACGCTGACCGGGGGGCTACGGCCTTGGCGGTTGCCGGTGACAGCGCGGGGGCTAATCTGGCGACAATCACGGCGCGGCGGTTGCGCGGGCGGGTGGCTCTGGCTGTTCGGGCGCTGCTTTACCCAGTGACAGATTGCGATTTCGCAACCGCGTCTTATCACGTGCACGGCAAAGGGTTGCCGTTGACGGCGCAGGACATGCGTTGGTTCTTTGAGCACTATGCGCCGAGTCATCTGTTCGAAAGCCCCGACATCGCCTGCCTTCGGGCGCAGGGCCTGACCGGGATGCCCCCAGCGGTGGTCGTGACCGCAGAGTATGAGGTGCTGGCCGATGAGGGCGCGTCCTATGCGGAAAGGCTGCGCGCGGCAGACGTTGCTGTGACCTTGCGTCAGGTCCAGGGGGTGACCCACGGGTTTATCCGGCTTCACAACCTGTTCGACGGCGCCCGTCTTTAGTTTGAGCGCCTGAACGCCGAAGTTTCTGCGGCGTGCCTAGGCGCAAAGGCCTGACCTTTCGCACGAACGACAACGCAAACCGGGTCAGTGCCAAAGGCGCGGGCGGCCCTGTGTCCGGCAGCCGCTCGTTGTCTGCGCCGGGGTCTTTCTGGTTGACATCGCCCCCTCCCCCCGCCCGACATTGGCACCAAGATCGTCGCGCCAATGACGGCGATGGTGGTGCGGATCACAGTCAACGGTA
>JAUSPL010000504.1 GCA_030656535.1 Gemmobacter sp. | reverse complement strand
TACGAAATCGCCGAAAGCGTGTGGCGCACCGGCTGTCGCAAGATCGTGTTTGCAAATTCGCATGGCGGACAGCCGCAGGTGATGGACATCGTCTGTCGCGAACTGCGCATAAAACTGGGTATGTTCGCTGTGTCGGCATGGGCCAGTGCAGGGGCCGACTGGTCCGATCTCTTCGACGATCATGAAATGAAGCATGGCATCCACGGCGGCGAATATGAAACCAGCGCCCTGTTGGCGCTGCACCCGGACCTTGTCGATATGCAGTATGCCGAGGACTTCGTGCCGGTGTCTGTCGCCATGCAAGAGGCAGGTGGCATCCTGACGCCCGAGGGTCGCATCGGCTATGGCTGGCAAACGCAAGACATTCACCCGTCGGGTGCCTGTGGCAATGCGGCGGCAGCGGACGTGGACCGTGGCAATATCGCACTGGACCGCGGCGCCGAGCGGTTCTTGCAGTTGCTGGCCGAGGTGATCGCCTTTCCCTTGGACCGCATCACCGACAAGACGATCTACAGCAAGGTCTGAGTCATGGTTCAAGCCCTTGATCTGTTCGCCGTGCGAGGCCCCGACACCGGGGTGTTGCGGCTGGCCGACGGGGTGGATCTGGTGGCCGACATCTATCGCCCGGACGGATCGGGGGACTACCCCGTCTTGCTGATGCGCCAGCCCTACGGCCGCAAGATTGCCTCGACCGTCGTGCTGGCGCATCCCCGCTGGTACGCGGCGCAGGGCTATATCGTGGTGGTGCAAGATGTGCGCGGTGCGGGTGGGTCCGGCGGCGTGTACGACCCCTTTCGTCAAGAGATCGCCGATGGTGCGGCCAGTATCGCCTGGGCGCGGACCTTGCCGGGATCGAACGGTCGCATCGGGCTTTACGGCTTCAGCTATCAGGCCACCTGTCAGTACCTAGCGCTTGCGGGCGGCGGGCGGCCCGATGCGATTGCCCCCGCCATGGGGTCATGGACCCCCGAAACCGATTGGGCCTACGAGGGCGGAGCGTTCCGTTTTTCGCTGAACGTGGGCTGGGCCAGCCAGATGGCGCGCCTGCAGGCCGAACGCAAAGGCGACGGGGCCACACTGGCGGCGCTTGCCGCAGCCGTGGGTCCGGCGGCGCAGCGTGACTATCTGCTGACGCGGCCAGACTTGACCCATTTGCACGATTGGCTTGCCAACGATCCTGCCTATTGGGCAGGCAGTTCGCCTGCGGCTTTGTTGGGTGCCCCCCCGCCAATACCGGTGCTGCATGTGGCAGGATGCCATGATTTCCTGTTGGGCGGAAGCCTTGGCGCCGATGCGGCTTTTCGCGCCGTTTCGCCCGGTACCACCCATATGATCATGGGCCCTTGGTCCCATGCGCCATGGAACCGCGCGGCGGGCGCGGCACAAGCCGGACCGGGCGCAGAGCTGTCAGTTGACAAGGCGCAAATGACGTTCTTCGATCACTATCTGAAGCGCAAGGGCGCGCGTCCGGCGGGACTGGTGGTCTATGACTTGGGCACGGATCGCTGGGACAGCATCGAAGATTGGCCCGCCCGCGATGCGGTCAGGCTTTGGCTTGGATCAGATGGTTTGGCGGCCACCCTTTTGTCAGACGGGCGACTGCAACCACGCCCCAACGACGGCGCAGACATTCTGGTGCATGACCCTGATCGCCCCGCACCACTGATCGGCGGCGCCCTGGGCGTACCGCAGGGCTGTGTGGACCGCGCCGCACAGGACAACCGGAGCGATGTGGCCGTCTATACCATGCCCCCCCTGACCGCGCCGCTGCGCCTGCTTGGGCCGGTCCAAGCTGTGATCGACGTCCAGGCCGACGCGCAGGTGTTCGATGTTTGCGCCTCTCTGTCGCGGGTGACCGGAGCCGGGCACGCCTATGTGCTGGCGACGGGGTACGCCCGCTGCACCGGCTCGGGTCCGGTCAGTCTGTCCATGGGCGCGGTGTCGATCACCGTGCCTGCGGGCGACGGCTTGCGCCTGTCGGTGCAGGGCGCAGGCACGCCTGCATTTGAACTTGCACAAGATCAGATTGCCCCGTGCACCGGCCAACGCGCCCCGATTACCATGATCCTGCGCCATGCAGGCAGCAGCGTCACCTTGCCCGCGATACCGCCCCCGAAGGAGCCCCATGATGCATGAGCGCGATTTTCTGACGCTCGATAACCTGACCGCTACCTATGGAGGTGCGGTCGCCGTCGACAGTCTGACGCTTCAGATTGCAAAGGGCGAATTGCTTTCACTTCTGGGTCCGTCTGGATGTGGCAAAACGACAACCCTGCGCATGATCGCGGGCTTTGTCCCGCCCTCGGCGGGCAAGGTTCTGATTGACCAGAAGAACATTACCCGCCTGCCCCCTCATCAACGCAATATCGGCGTGGTGTTTCAATCCTATGCCCTGTTCCCGCATCTGACCGCGCTGGACAATGTTGGGTTTGGCCTGCGCATGCGCCGCCTGTCGCGCGACGAATGGCGACGCAAGGCGGCACAGGCGCTGGAAACCGTGGGCCTTTCGGGGTTCGAGGCGCGCTATCCCGGCAACCTTTCCGGCGGCCAGCAACAGCGCGTCGCGCTGGCGCGGGCGCTGGTGATCGAACCCCAGGTCCTGTTGCTGGACGAGCCGCTGTCAAACCTGGATGCCAACCTGCGCGCCGACATGCGCAGCGAAATCCGCAACCTGCAGCAGCGGCTTGGCATCACCACGATCTTTGTCACCCATGACCAGCAAGAGGCGCTGGCCATGTCGGACCGCATCGCCGTGATGGAAAAGGGGGTGATTTCCGAAATCGGCACCCCGACACAGTTGTGCGACACACCCCGGACCGCCTTTACCGCAGGCTTTCTTGGCGCGCGCACGGTCATTGGCGGCAAGGCCGAGGGCGGCGTGTTCCGCGCGCCGGGTCTGGTGTGCCACGGTGCCCCGGCAGACGCCAGATCGCTTGTTTTGCGGGCGTCACGGTTGCGGCTGGCGGAAGTAGGGACGGCAGTGACCGGGCCGCTTGATCTGGCAGGAACCCTGACCGCAGCCGCCTATCTGGGCGAAACCTTCGAGGTCGATCTGCACACGGCGGCCGGGGCAATCC
>JAUSPL010000497.1 GCA_030656535.1 Gemmobacter sp. | reverse complement strand
CGGATTGACGACACCAGCGACACCCCGATGAATCCTGCACCCAACAGGCCAGTGACCACCTCGGGAATATGCGTGATGGTTTGGCAGAACATGATGATCGACAGGATCAGGATCGACCAGAACGCCCCATGTTCCAGGTAACGGAACTGCGCAAGGGTCTGGCGCTCCACCAGCATGATGGTCATCGAGCGCACATACATCGCCCCAACGCCAAGCCCGATTGCAATCAGGAACAGGTTCTGCGTCAGCGCAAATGCCCCGATCACCCCGTCAAAGCTGAAGGATGCGTCCAGCACTTCCAGATACAGAAACGCCCCAAGCCCGCCCTTGACGGCGATGTCGGTGGCACCGCTCTGGGCGTCCAGAACGTGTCCCACGACCTCGACCGCCAAGAAGGTCACCAGCCCCGCAACCGATGCATACAGGAAGGTGGCCACATCAGCATCCGGCAAGATCGAGCCAAACACCAACATCACAACCAGCACAAGCGCGACCTCCAGCCCGCGAATACTGGCGAATCTGGCCATATTCCGTTCCAGTGCAGCGATCCAATGGACCTCTTTGCCTTCGTCAAAGAAATAGGTCAGCGCGACCATCATAAGGAATGCACCGCCAAAGGCAGCAATCGACAGATGCGCGTCACCGATGATGCGGGCATATTCGTCCGGGTCGGTGGCAGCCAACATGATCGCCTGCCACGGTCCGATCTTGGCCGCAACCACCACGATCAACAGCGGAAACACGACCCGCATTCCGAACACCGCGATGATGATGCCCCAGGTCAGGAATCGATGCTGCCATTCCGGCGTCATGTCCTTGAGTTTGTTAGCGTTCACGATAGCATTGTCAAATGACAGGCTGATTTCCAGTACGGCCAGAATAGACCCGATCAACAAGAAACCCAGCGCCCCGCCCAACGTCCCGGAATAGGCCCAGCCCAGCCAGAACGCCAACGCAAGCCCGAGGGCCGTCGTCAAGAATGCCCAGCGAAAATAATGCAATGCTGTGGTCATGAAGTTCCCTCAAAGGTCTTGCGGTGACATATGGGCTGGGCATGGGCATAACAAGTCCGGCTGTCATTAACCTGACATTTACCAATTCTGCGCCACAGTTTGGCAATGACACGCAGCACCGGTTTCAGTGATTCCCTGCTTCCGCTCTTCGCCGTCCCGGGCGATGAGGATGAAGCGACTTCAACGGCCATCTCTGGCAGACTGCCATCCTATATCGCAGACCATCGAAAACGCTTGCGGGCACGGTTCATTGATGGTGGGGCATCTGCCATGCCAGACTATGAATTGCTGGAACTGGTCCTGTTTCGTGCAATCCCGCGACAGGACGTGAAACCCTTGGCCCGGCTGCTGCTGGATACCTTTGGGGATTTCAACCGGGTCGTCACCGCCCCGATCCCGCGCCTGACCATGGTCAAGGGCGTCGGTGAGGCGGTCGTGCAGGAACTGAAGATCGTCGAGGCGGCGGCCCAACGCATGATGCGGGCCCGGATCATGAATCGTCCGGTATTGTCGTCCTGGGATGCGCTGCTGGACTACTGCCACACGGCAATGGCGCACCGCGAAACCGAACAGTTCCGCGTGCTGTATCTGGACCGCAAGAACGTGCTGATTGCCGATGAAGAACAGGCGCGCGGAACGGTTGACCACGTTCCGGTCTACCCCCGCGAGGTGGTCAAGCGCGCGTTGGAGGTGAACGCCAGCGCGTTGATTCTGGTCCACAACCATCCGTCAGGTGACCCGACACCATCAGACGCCGATATCACCATGACGATGCAAATCCGCGATGCGGCGGAAACGCTTGGGCTGGTGCTGCATGACCACTTGATTGTCGGCAAGTCCAAAGAGGTCAGCTTTCGGGCACAGGGCTATTTGTGACCACCCTGTGCAAGTGTCAGTTTGACGCCAGCTTGTCGTCCAGAACCGGATCGGACAGCAACAGGAACTCTCCCACCGTGTCGCAGCCACTCATGGACACCGTAAGGTCACGGACAACGCTTTTGCCGCCCGTCATCTGGATCGTTTCGCCCAAGATCTCTCGACCACAGGTCTGCTCCGTGACGGCCGCCTCGATGTTCAGGCGCACGCTGCGTGCCAAGGCCGACACGCCGGCCGGATAGGTATAGATTTCGGCCAGCAACGGGCGATCCGTCGCGGCATCCCCGACGATGTTCAAAAAGCTGCCTGCTGCGGCGATCTTGCGCGGCGCGGCGGCAGAGACGTGCCCCGGCTGGCCAAATGAGGCATCGCCCTCATAGGCGTGCAGTTGAAATGCGTCCTGATCCATCCATTGAACGGCAAATCGGTCATAGTTTGACAGGTCGGTCACGTCGGTAGTGCCATCGGCTGTCGTGCCATCCGCAAACAGCACGCTGACTGTGGCCGGTGTCGCAAACGCCGGGAGTGACGCAATCAGCGACCCCGCTGCCGAAATCTTGCCCGTGATCGCCAGCCCACCGTGACGGATAACAACGCGTTCATTGGCGTGACAGGGTGCCAGCAGCCCCATGTCCACCATCGCCCCGGGTTGCGGGATCAGCGCCATGTCTATCGGACAGACCGGCGCAACGACTGTGGCAGCAAGGTCCTGCCCGGTTGTCTTGGCGGGGTCCACGGCCTGAACCAGGGCGGGTTCCCGGGCGACATCCGCTTGATCCGCAACCGGAGAGGGCGCGGCAGCCTCACGCATCGCCGGTTGTTGCGTGGTGGATACCAGATTATTGGTGGCTTCGCTGGCCGTCGCGGCCAATGGCACGATCGATCCGGGCGTGGGTGACATGCTGGCCATGCTCGACTCCGGCTTCGGGCCGCTCACTCCGCCGTTTTGCATCAGGTGCCCGGCGGTCGCCGCGATGGCAACCATGCCGCCGATCATCAGAACCTTGTGTTTGCGGTGCATGACGCTTCTCCGTGACGTGATGTCAGGGACACCTTCGGCTGTGAAAGCGGCAGTACGGCGGCAGCACCATGGCGCGGAGGCGGTATCTTCGGGTCAAGCAAACGCCCCTGTGCCGAACGACACAGGGGCTTGAAGGGTCAGGCAATCTTGCCGTGACAGTGCTTGAACTTTTCACCAGATCCGCAGGGGCACGGATCGTTGCGTGACGGATTGCCCCATGTCAGCGGGTCGTTTTCGTCAAAGCCCTTGATCAAGGGTTCCCCCACCGCAGACGGTTCTTCGTGCGCGGCCCGCGCCGAGGCC
>JAUSPL010000496.1 GCA_030656535.1 Gemmobacter sp. | reverse complement strand
GAACGCGGCGACGCCATTGGCATCGTCGGAGAATCCGGCTGCGGAAAAAGCACGCTGCTGAAGGCCATCATGGGGGTCATGCCGCGCAATGCTGCCATCACGGCTGGCGCGATCCGGTTTGATGGGTCCGATCTGGTGCAGGCGGGTCCCGAGGCGTGGCGACGTGTCCGATGGAAGGGCATCGCCATGATTGCCCAAAGCGCGCTGAATGCGCTGAACCCCGTCCAGCGGGTCGGCGCCCAGATTGCCGAGGCGATCACTGCGCATGAAACGTGGCCAAAGGCCCGCGTGACAGCCCGCGTGGCCGAGCTTTTGTCGCTGGTGGGGGTCGACCCCGGTCGCGCTCAGGACTATCCGCACCAGTTTTCCGGTGGCATGCGGCAGCGCGTGCTGATCGCGATGGCGCTGGCATTGCGTCCACCGGTGCTGCTGGCCGACGAACCGACGACGGCGCTGGATGTGATCGTTCAGGACCAGATTTTCCGCCGCCTCGCCACGCTGCGGCAGGAACTGGGCTTTGCCATGCTGCTGGTCACCCACGACCTTGCCGTGGTGATCGAGAACTGCGACCGCGTGGTCGTCATGTACGGCGGGCTGGTGGTCGAGGAAGGGCCGGTGGACCGCGTCGTCGCAGCCCCGTTCCACCCCTACACGATCGGGCTTTACAACGCGCTTGCCCGTCCCGGCCAGCGCGCCCAGCCCATTTCCATTCCAGGACGTCCGCCCGATCTGGTCGATCCGCCCGACGGGTGCCGCTTTGCCCCGCGTTGCCCGTTTGCCATCGCACGGTGCCATACCGAACAACCGGCCATGCAAGCGGTTTCGGAGGGCCATGCCGCGCGCTGCCTGCGCGCAAGCGAGATGGACACCCTGCGCCCTGCCGCCGCCTTGCCCGAAACCTGGGAAGGCCCACAACCCTGAACAGCCCTGAATGGAGATGAGGAGCCCATGAACTATTTCGCTTATGGAAATCTGATGGATATTGACCTGATGCGGTCATCTTGCCCGACGGCGCGCGCCGTCACCATCGCCCGGCTGGACGGGCACGAATTGCGGTTCGTCAAATGCACCGATACCGCCCATGGCGGCTGCACGCTGATCGAGGATCCGGCCGCCGTCACCTGGGGTGTGCATTACGAAATGTCCGCAGAAGATCGCGCCGCGCTGGATGACTCGGCCGGGGTCGCGCAAAGCCGCTGGGCGTTGAAGCCGATCACGGTGAAAGGGGTGGATGGCAAGGACTACCAGACCGTCACCTATTTCATCCCCGACGACAGCGGCCCGCACAAACCAGCCGACAGCTATGTCAGCCCGATTCACAAAGGGGCCGCAGCATTGAACCTGTCACCCGCCTACCGTGAACGGCTGCGGCAGATCATCGACGACGCCCTGGAAAACGGCGTCTGAACGACAAAAGGGCTGCCGTTGCGACGGCGGCCCCCAAACATGCCAAGGGCGCCGGATCGATCCGGCGCCCTTGGCTTTTGGCTTTGCCTTATTCCGGATAGCGCAGGCGGCCGCGGCTGTCCCAGGTGAAACCGGCCTCGGTCAGGATCGCGCGCGCCTTGTCCAGGTCATAGTCCTGCACCATCAACCCAGAGTCCGACCAGAACCCGTTCGACGGCACCAGCGGCGTCGCAATTGCGATGGCGTCCCCGCCCAGCACATCCTCGATGATCTGATCGCGCGGGATCGCATGGGCCAGCGCCTGCCGCATGGCCTTGTGCGAAAACGGCTCCGACCGGATGTTGTAGCGCGCCGACATGTGCCCGTTGGACTGGGTCTGGATAAGTCTGAGATTGGGCTCCTTGGCGAATTCCGCGACCACGGTGGGGACGATCGGCTGCAAAGACACGCCGATTTCTCCGGCACGCAGCGCGGCGGCCAGAACTTCGGCCGACCCGAACTGCACCATCAGCAGATCCGACTTGGGGGCCATGAAATGCCCGTCCCGTTTCGTGAACGCGATTTCCTGCCCCTGCCGCCAATAGGCCAACGACCACGGCCCGCTTCCCACCGGCGCTTCGGTGTTCCTGAAATCCTGTGGCGCCTCCAGCGGCTCCCATATGTGTTTTGGCAAGATCGGCACCTGACCCAGGGCCTGCGACACAAAGCTGGCCGACGGCTCGGTCAGCGTGAACCGCACGCGCGATCCATCGGCCACGACATCCGCGAGGCTTGTCAGGGTCGAGCGGAAATAGGTGGCCTCCTTGTCTTTGAGGAAACGGAATGTGAACGCCACATCCTCGGCTGTCACCGGCTGACCATCGCTGAAGGTCAGACCATCGCGCAGCACGGCTTCGATGGTGGTGTCGTTCACAACCTCGATGCTCTCGGCAGCCCACATGCGCGGCTTGCCGTCCGGCCCCGTCACAACCAGCCGGTCATAGATCAGGGCAAGGCGGTCCATGTCCTCCAGCGTCTTGAAGACCAGCGGGTTCCAGCTGTCCTGGTCGATGGTCCAGCCCAGCTTGACCGCCCCGTCGTCCAGGCTTTGCATCCCGAGCAGGTTCCAGATCGACCGCACCCCGTCCGGCGATGGCTGGTAGTCGTCCAGTTTTACACGGTCCGTATTGATAGCCATGGTATTCTTGACCGAGGCGATCAGTCCTTCGGGCTGTTCCTCATAGATGATCTTCTGAATCTCGTAGATGACCTCGCGCCGGGCTTCCGGATCATAAAGCTTGCGCTGCTGCGGGATCAGCGCCTCCAGCGCCTCGGACTGGAACCCGCCCACGTTTGCACCACCCGGCTTGACGTTGATCTGTGCAAACTGGTTCACGGTAAAGAACTCGGGGTCCAGCCGGGCGGGCGAGCCCGAAAGGACCGACATCACCACGTCGAACTTGTGTTCGGTGAACCACATCGACAACATCGGCGATGGAAAGGGCTGCGGATCAAGCTGGACATCAAGCCCCAGTTCCCGCCAGCTTTCGGCAATGTAATTCGAGGTTTCATAGTAGTGCTGATAATTCGAGGCAGGCCATGTCAGAAAACTGATCGGCTGAACCTCGCGGCCTTCGGCCATTGCGATCAGCGGGGACAGGATCAGGCCCGAGGCC
>JAUSPL010000492.1 GCA_030656535.1 Gemmobacter sp. | reverse complement strand
GACCGAAACTCGTTCAGGGTCGGCAAAGGGGTCACAGGTGCTGGCGCGATAGCGCAGGTGCGGTGCCCCCGCCGCCTGCACAGCCAAGCGCAGGAAAGACGTGCAGTCGTCCATCAGAACCGAATAGTCCTGCCCGACCCGGTACCATTCCAACATCGTGAATTCAGGGCTGTGCAGCGGTCCACGCTCGCGGTTACGCCAGACGTGCGAAAACGCGTGGATCCGGGTTTCCCCCGCCGCAAGCAGCTTTTTCATCGCAAATTCAGGACTGGTGTGCAGATACATCGGCCGACCCTGCCCGTCATGGCCCAAGGCCATGGTGGCAAAGGCATGCAGATGCGCCTCGTTGCCGGGGCTGACTTGCAGGCAGGTGGGGTCAACCTCGGTAAAGCCGTCTTGCGCAAGCCATCCGCGCAGGGCGGCCTGAATCCGGTTGCGCGCGATCAGAACCGGTCGACGATCGGCATGGATCTGGGGCGTCCACCACGGGCTGAGGTTGGCTGAATCGGATTGAGTCACGGCTGGATGGCTTTCGGCTGGAAATTCTGGCGTGAATGCGTTAGGCGCGCTGTCAAAGCCTGCGTCTGATACGACGCTCGCCCGTCATCCACAAGGAACTGAACCCGTGAAAGTCATCGCCTCCACCCTGCGCAAAGGCAATGTCGTCGAGCTTGACGGCAAGCTGTATGTCGTTCTGACCGCCGAAAACTTCCATCCCGGCAAGGGCACCCCTGTAACACAGGTCGACATGCGCCGGATTTCGGACGGGACCAAGGTGTCTGAACGCTGGCGGACCACCGAGCAGGTGGAAAAGGCCAATGTGGACGAGCGCGAGTATGATTTCCTGTATGAAGATGGCGAAGGTTTCCACTTCATGGAACCTGTGACCTATGAACAGGTTGCCGTGCACCCGGACGTGGTGGGCGATGCCAAGGTGTTTCTGGCAGACGGGTTGAAGGTCTATCTCAAGACCCATGACGGCTTGGCAATTGCAATTGAACTGCCACAAAAGCTTACGGTCGAGGTCGCCGAAACCGAGCCCGTGGTCAAAGGGCAGACCGCATCGTCGTCCTACAAGCCCGCGATCTGCACCAATGGCATCCGCGTCATGGTGCCGCCGCATATCGGGGTCGGGACCAAGATCGTCATCCAGACCGACGATTATTCCTATGTCGAGCGCGCCAAGGGCTGACCCACCACGGGATGTGCGGTTTCTGGCGCCCTTGCTGACGGACCAAGGCGCGTGCAGAAACCGCAGACCAGACGTTTGCGAGGTCAGATGAAAGATTTGGAACCGTTCCAAACTTGACTTGATCCCCGCAAAGGCGCATATCCGACTGGAATTGTCGGAGATAGCCATGTTCATCCAGACCGAATCCACCCCGAATCCTGCGACGTTGAAGTTCCTTCCCGGCCAGACCGTTCTGGGCACGGGCACAGCGGACTTTCCCAACGCAGAGGCTGCTGAAAAATCGCCCTTGGCCCGCCGCATCTTTGCGGTTTCCGGGATCACGGGTGTATTTTTCGGCACCGACTTTGTCACCGTGACCAAGGCCGAGGCCACTGCATGGGACCATGTAAAGCCCGCCATCCTGGGCGCGATCATGGAACATTACCAGTCCGGGGCGCCCGTGCTGGAAGGCGAGCAAGCCGCCTCGGGCCATGCCGAGCACACTGGCGAGGATGGCGATATCGTTCGTCAGATCAAGGAATTGCTGGATACCCGCGTGCGACCGGCGGTGGCGCAAGATGGGGGGGATATCACCTTCCACGGCTTTGATCGCGGGGTTGTCTATCTTCACATGCAGGGCGCCTGCGCCGGGTGTCCGTCGTCGACCCTTACGTTGAAGATGGGGATCGAGAACCTGTTGCGCCACTACATCCCCGAAGTTACCGAGGTCCGCCCCGTCGCGGCCTGACCCATGCGGACAAGCGGCGCGCACATCCTTGCTTTTGACACATCGGCCGCGCATTGCGCGGCCGCTCTGGTCTGGCAAGGCGACCGGATCCGAATCCGCCGCACCGAGGCAATGGCAAAAGGTCAGGCCGAACGGTTGATCCCCTTGCTGGAAGAGGTACTGACCGAGGCGGGCATCGGCTGGCGCGATCTGGGGGCGCTGGCGGTCGGCATCGGGCCGGGCAACTTTACCGGCGTCCGGATTGCCGTTTCGGCGGCCCGGGGCCTTGCGTTGGGGCTTGGCGTGCCCGCCGTCGGCGTATCCAGCTTTGAGGCGATGCGCGCGGCAGACGCGCTGGGGGGACATGCGCATGAAATCGTCAGCCTGCCCGCCCCGCACGACATGGCCTATGTGCAGCATTTCCGCTTTGGCACGCCGCAGGCTGCGCCGCGCATGATCGACCCCGAAGCCCCGCCATACGACCTTGAACTGCCTGTGGACATGCGGGTCCGTGGGTTTCGCGCGGCACAAATCGCGCGCGCCTTTCATGCTCAGGCTGATGAAACTGCGCTGGATGACATTGCGGCCCGGATCGGGGACGTGGCCCGATGGCGGTTGTCGCTGGGCGAACAGCCAAGGCGCCCGGCCCCGCTGTATGTCCGCCCGGCGGACGCGGCACCGCCATCGGATCACCCCCCGGCGATCCTGGATGCAATTGCGCCATGACCCCGGCGGAAATGTCGGCGATTCATGTAGCCAGCTTTGTCACACCCCGCCCCTGGTCGCAGGCTGAAATCACCAGCATCCTGACCGGCGCCGGCACCTTTGCAGTCTCGACACCACAGGGCTTCGCGCTGGGTCGGGTGGTGCTGGACGAGGCA
>JAUSPL010000487.1 GCA_030656535.1 Gemmobacter sp. | reverse complement strand
GCCGGAGCGATAAAGGTCTTCGAACCCGGCATAGCCGTCGGCATGCATCCAGCCGCGGAAGCGGGCGAGATGGTCCTTCGGATGCTGTCCCTTGCGGTCGCCGGAGAACCGATACCAGGCGGCGGGTGGGGCCTGCCCGCCCCAGGGCCGTTCATCGCGGGCGTATGTCCAGAGCCTTGCGGTTTGAGTCTTGCCGGTGCCGGGGGCGAGCATGTTGATGGGTGTGTCATCGGCAAAGATCGCTTCGGCCGATAGGACATGGCGACCGATGGCGTCAGCAAGGGGTTCCAGCAGGGTTGTGGTCTTGCCGACCCAGTCAGCCAGCGTGGAACGATCAAGATCAAGGCCTTCGCGGTCGAAGATTTGGCTTTGGCGGTAAAGCGGCAGGTGATCAGCATATTTGCTGACCAGCACATGGGCCAGCAGGCCCGGCCCCGGGCGGCCCCGCTCGATGGGCCGTGAGGGCAGCGGGGCCTGAACGAAGCGTTCGCAGCAGGTGCAGGTCAGCCGGGGCCGGACAATCCGGTTCACGATGAAGCGCCCGGGGACGTATTCCAGTTCTTCGGTCACATCTTCGCCGATCCGGCGCAGGCGGCCGCCGCAGTCAGCGCAGGCATCTGTGCTCGGTGTCAGCTCCACCTCCATCCGCGGGACATGATCCGGGATCGGGCGGCGCTTTGGCTTGTCCTTCTCCTCGACGTCCGGCAGCTTCATCCGTGCCGTCATCGCGGCTGCGGCGATCTCGCTGGTCTCGAGCGCCAGTTGAAGCTGTTCCGCCGTCTCGGACGAGGCTCCGAACCGGTGCACCCGATGCCCGGCAAGCTGATGGCGCAGCTTCTCAATCAGGATCGCCTGCGCCTTGACCTCGGCCAGAAGCCGCGCGCTGAAGCTGCGCAACTCCTCGGGGTCTTCGGGCAAGGTCAGGGTTTGATCCAGCATGCAAGAAGTTTATCCCACTGTATTCGTTGTGGGAATTATTGATTGTAGGATGAGCAGATTATCCCGCTGCCAGGGGCCGCCACGTCCGCTGCGGGGCCCGCCAGTCGATCCCTTCCAGAAGCATCGACAATTGCGCGGGCGTCAGCGCCACCTTGCCCTCCTTGGCCGCGGGCCAGACGAACCGGCCTTTCTCCAAGCGCTTCAGGAACATGCAGGCCCCCTGGCCATCCCACCAGATCACCTTCACCAGATCGCCTCGGCGACCTCGGAACACGAACAGGTGTCCGGCGAACGGGTCCTGCTGCAGCACGGCCTCAGCTTGCGCCGCCAGCGCCGCAAAGCCCTTGCGCATGTCGGTGACGCCCGCCGCCAGCCAGACCCGCGTAATGGCTGGAACCGGGATCACACCGTCAACCCCCGGATCAGCCGCGCCAGCGCCTCGGGATCGTAGCTGCCGCTGACCCGCATCCGGTGCCCGCCCGCCAGCTCGAACTCGATGCGGTTCTCTGCAGCAGGCATCGGTCGAGTCACCGGGACTTCTCTGACGATCTCCACCGGAAGAAAGCGCAAGCCTGCTTCCTCAGGCCCCGTTCCGGGCGCGGGCCGATACTTGGGATCGCGAAGCCATTTGAAGATCAGGTTCGCGTTCACCGCATAGCGAAGCGCCACCTGAGCCACGGATACGCCGGGCGCAATCGTCTGCAAGCAGATCGACCGCTTCTCTTCATCCGTCCAAAGCCGCCTTGTCCGCCGCGCCACGCCCGCACCTTAGTGTCCACTATCCTTGGTGGACACTATCCCGCAACAGTATCACGCGGCAGAGCGGTCAGGCCGGACGCTTACAAACAGTTTGCAAATCCTGTCTCCGCAACCAAATTCCTTAGTTATATCAATATGCTATGGCCGCCATCGGGCGGCTCTTTGCGTTCGCACTTCAACCGGGGAAGCACTGTGGAAGCAAGAGGCAGCAAGTCAGAGGTGTGGCATCAGTGTTACAGTGCAAGAATGCTGATCATGTAGAAACGGTTGATCCTAGCAGGCACAGCTCACTGCCAACGCGGTGCTCGCCATCCAGCGGCGACGGCTTCGGCTTCACTACAGAACCAATGCTCTCCTTTAGCTTCGTTTACTCGCGTTTTTTGATACCATGGCGACCATGGAGCATGATAAATTTTGCCACTTTTTGAGATGTTGCCTTTGATTGGGCAACCTTGGGGGGCCGACTGTTCGGCAGCCGTCCATTTTGCTGCGCGATATTCCCATGCGGGAACTGAGTCGTATAGCCAAATTCCCACCCCAGCGCTGCGTGCCTGAGCTTCATGAGCACTATACTTTTCAGAGTACTTCACGAACGCCCATGCGTGACCGCTGCGAACCATTTCAGCGCCGATATCCGTACCATCAACATAGCAAGTTGCAATGGTTCGACCATAGCCATCTTGTGAATGGCTGGCGCATGTTACTTCTCCAGAAGAAGCAAGAGTTGACAGCCGTTCAAGAGCGGCCACGCCACATGCCCAAGGTCCGCAATTCTGGCCAAACTCCGGGGCGTCAATTCCATCAATTCGAATGCGAACTTCACCTAGATCAAGCGTGTCGCCATCAACAATTCGAATTTCAGCAGCGGCAACAGATGCAATTAAAAACTGCATCATGAAGGAAGCAGCAAGTCTAATGCGCAAATCAAATCCTTTTCTGAACAACAAGATCATTCACATCCGACTCCATCGTTATCACGATCAAGATGGATCCCATAGCCGGGGTCACCGCGTCGAACGGGTGCTGCACCGGCAGCACGTGCAGCAGTGCAGTTAGGGAACGATTTTCCACCGCCGCTGCTCGCAAGTGGTAGAGGTGCTGTCTTTTTGGGAGTGCCTCTGTGGCAATGGTAGTCGCCCGTCTTTCGGTTGGTGTGACAGCCCTCGGAATTCAAGCCGCCGCCGTGTCCGAAAGCAACGCCAGTGAAACTAAGTGGGACAAGGGCGGAAAGAAGCAAGTTTCTTATCATTCTATTACCTTCCTCTTAAGTTGAAGTTTGGTAAGTGTTTGTAAACTATATATATTTAAGGCATTTCAAACGACGGGTAACTCTGGCGGATGTGAGGCCAAGCACGCATTTCCTTTCCCGCAAGTCAGCCGAATCTTCAAGCCAAGTACTTCCAAACACTTCAACGTAGCACACATCTAACCGTGCCTGCTATCAAGAGTTGAGCGGCGCAACATGATTCAACCGCAACCGAAAAAAGCTTTGCTTAGGTGTTTGATCCCACGGTTTGATGGTGCGATCCTTTCGCAGGAATGGAAGGAAGCACTATGGGACAAGTTCGTCACGGGAGCGCCACGACCACGCACGCCGTCAGAGCAGCAATACAGCGATCGCAAGCTTCGCTCGC
>JAUSPL010000178.1 GCA_030656535.1 Gemmobacter sp. | reverse complement strand
CAGACGCCCCGCTGTTGCATCCATCGGGCGCAGGACGGACGCCGTGACATAGACCCCCGCGCCCCAGTCGTCGGTGACAGGCAGAGATATCATGTTCTCGCCCTCTGTGACCTCAATCGCTTGCATGGACACCAACCGATTGGACAGCACCGACACCAAGGCCACACCGGCGCTGCGCGGCACCAGCCGCAGTTGCGCCGTATCCCCAGCCTTGTAGGCGGGCTTGTCCAGCGAAAGCTCCAGTGTGTCAGGCGTGCGCGACGTATCGGCAGGTGCATACCAGCCCGCGTTGAACCGGACCGACGCCCCGCCTGACGCGCCATCACGCTCGACAGTCAGTTCGTATTCACCCCAGCCCAGCCGTGCGGCGATGACCTGCGGGTCAGCGCCAAGGGTGGACGTACCTTCGGCCGCGCGCGATCGCGTGGTCATCGGTTCCCAGTTCCAGTCGCCATAGATCTGATACCATTGATAGCGGGTTTCGATCCGGTCGATCCGCCACTTGACCGCCATAGGCACGGGTTGCGCACCGGGTCCGACCGCGATCAGGGAAAACTCTGCCTCTGCACCGTCGGCGACAACGCCGTCAAACCCGGGCTTGATTCCGATCATGGGCGCTGTGGGGTCCAGAACCCTGGTGATTTCGCGCTCGACCGGACGCCCCGATCCTTCCGCGACGCGCACACGCACACGCGCCTGCAACGGTCGGCCCGGGTCGCTGACTTGGGGCAACACTGCGGCAAGCACAGCCTGCCCTGCATCGTCGGTGGTGCCATCTGCGCCGATCGGCTCCATCACCGCAGAAAACGGGCTGTCCGCGCGACCAAATCTGTAGCCCGGAAAGGCATCAAGGCCCGGCGCCTCGGACAAGATGACCTCGCCTTCGATCGCCAGTCCGGCACCAGGGGCACCAAACAGATACCGCGCGTCAACTGTGACATCAGGTGCATCCCCAAGACGCAGGGGGGCATCGGGCAAAGTCAGGGCAAAGTCGATCCGTTCGGGCAAGAAATCCTCGACCAGAAAGGTCTGGGCGGTCAACGGCGCGGCATCTACGTCTGCAAGAATTTCCAGGCGCCACTGCCCGCGCGGGGCCGACGGCGCGATGGGCAACGCAAAAACATAGCCACCCAAGGTATCATCGACCATGGCGCGCGAATACTCGACCCCGTCAGGCCGCTTCAGTCGCGCGGTCAAAGGCAGCCCGGCAATCGCCTGCGTTTTAGGATCGCGCGCAAGGGCCGTCGCATAGACCGTTTCCCCTGCACGATATGCGCCGCGATCCGTGGTCAGGAAAACGTCAATCGGCGGCGATGCTTCGCGTCCCGCGACGCCCCGGTCGGACAGGTCGAATTCTGGTTCGGTCAGCGACAGAAAGGCCAAGTCACTGTCACCGTCCATCACTGTCACCAGCGCAGGCTGCGCGCCGCCGGTTCCGCGCGACACCACGGAATCAAACCGAGCATAGCCCATCGCATCGGTAACGGCTGTGCCCAACGGGCTGTTGGCGCGCGACACCAGTGTTACGGTCACCCCCGGTTTGGGCCCGGCATCCGTCAGCGACCGCACCACCACATGCAAACCGTCCACACCGGACATCGTGGTCAAGCCCAGATCGGACACCACAAACCATTGCCATGCAGACGGGTCTTCGTATTCGTCGGCCCCGGGCACCGTGGCCTTGAGCGCGTAGATCCCACTGGGCAAACCCGAAATGGCCGCATCCAGCGGCAGACGCGTCGTGACATCCCGGTTGACCTCGACGGGGACCTCGGCCTGACCGGTCCAGAGCTTTTCGGCGACCTCACTGGCAAAATTCTCTGCTCGCCAGGAATCCATTGGTGTGCCGAAGTAATCGTTCTGGAAAGACCGGATCAGGTTGCGGTCCGACACCCGGTACAGGTCCAGATCCAGCTTTGGCGCGTTGACCGTCACCACAGGCAGAGCTGCGGTCCCCGACCGGGGCAGCACATAGCCGCGCCCCGGAAACGCCACCTGTGGGCGCCGATCGCGGACATATGCGGTGATCGCCGTCGATTTCGCCAGCGTCTGACCATCAGCCGCCGGCAGTCCTTCACGAAAGGTAATCGTCGCCCGTTGGCCGTGGGTCAGCCCGGACACGCACAACTGCCGCCAACCACCCGGTTCAACCGTCATCCCCGGCTCGGGAAATTGCACGAAAGGGGTGTAGTCCAGCCCTTTGTCCACCAGATCCTCTGTGAACGTCGCGCACAGGCGCGGTGAGGCCAGGTTGGATTGCACCTCGTGTTCCTCGATCCGGAAACCGTAAAGCCCGATCACCCTGTCCAGCGCCTGCGCGGTATCATCGCGCGGCTGCAACGCCTGCGCAAACCGCAGTGCGCCGACCGACAGGGATCCCTGTCCGGTGCGTTCAAACCCCTGCGCCATGTAGACCAGCAAGGTGTGCCGCAAACCACGATTTTCTGCCCGCAGATACCCATTCAGGGCGGCCAGCGCAGCGCGGTCACCGTTTTGCCGGGTCTGGTCCGGATTGCCCGCGATCGCAAGCGACAGCCGGGCGTATTCGGCCCACAGCTCGGGCGAATCGGTCAGGTTCAGGGCAGCCCCGGTCAAACGCATCGCACGGGCCGGATCGCCCCCACTCTCGGCTTGCTGGGCTGCGCTGGTCAACTCAGACGCGGACCAGTCGCCGGTGACATGCGCGCGCCCCATGTCGGACGCCATCTGCAAGGC
>JAUSPL010000476.1 GCA_030656535.1 Gemmobacter sp. | reverse complement strand
CGCCCACGTGCACCGATCCGGGGCGAACGCGGGCCATCACTTCGGTTCCGCCCAGTACGATCACCGCGATAGAGTCAGCGCCGTGATCTTCCACCAACACCACCTTGGACGCAAATCCCGCCGAATCGTTCAGCGTGACATGTTCCGCCCGCAGCCCGACCTGCACTTGGCGCAGCCCGGTCCGCGCAAGAACTGCGGCCCGTTGCGGCGGCAGGGTGACGACCTGACCTTGCCCGAACACCAGCTTGTCGCCATCGATTGCGGCTGTGACCAGACTCATGGGCGGTGATCCGATGAAGGTCCCGACAAAGGCATTCGCCGGGCGCGCGTAGATTTCCATCGGTGTTCCGATCTGCTGTACCGCGCCACCGCGCATGACAACGATTCGGTCGGCCATGGTCATCGCCTCAATCTGATCATGGGTGACGTAGATGCTGGTGGTGCCCAGTGCGATCTGCAGCTTGCGTATTTCCATCCGCATCGTCACGCGCAGCTTGGCGTCAAGGTTCGACAAGGGCTCGTCGAACAAGAATACCGCAGGATCCCGGATCAGGGCGCGGCCCAAGGCCACACGCTGGCGTTGCCCGCCAGACAGCGCTTTGGGTTTGCGCGCTAGATAGGGGTCAAGTTCCAGCATCTTGGCGACCCTGTCGACCTTTGCTGTAACCTCGGCGGTTGGCAAACCCCGCATTTTCAGTGCGAAGCCCAGATTTTCTGCCACCGTCATCTGCGGGTAAAGGGCATAGTCTTGAAACACCATCGCCATGTCGCGGTCGCGTGGCGCCACGGCGTTCAGGGTGCGCCCGTCCAGCAGGATCTCACCGGACGTAATATCCTCAAGACCGGCAATCACCCGCAAAAGCGTGCTTTTTCCGCAGCCCGATGGCCCCACAAGAACCACGAACTCGCCATCGGCGACATCCAGATCGACGGCCTTGACCGCGTCGACCGGGCCGAACCGCTTGGCGACGGCGTGAAGTGTAAGCCTGCCCACTATTCTGTGCTCCGTATTGACTCTTGTTGTCGATAATGCACAATAATTACACTGTGTAAAGATAGAGGGCATAATGCTGGATCGACCCGCCACACGCAGCCGAAAAGAGACGCGCGCCGCGGTCATGGAGGGGCTATTGCGGTCCAAAGGGGCGTTTCGTCAGGCAATTGCACATGATTCGCGGCTGACCGAGGCAAGTGTGTCACGAATACTGACCGAATTACGCAGCGCAGGACTGATAGATGAGTCGCGCATTCCTGCGCCATATTTCGGTGGCCCGACGGCTTTGGTTTCTTTAAGAAAGGATATCTGTGTCGCCGGGATCGAGCTGTCAAACGGGCGGCTGTCCTTTGGCGTCGGGGATCTTGGGTGCGCTTTGGATTACGTCGAGCGCATGCCGGTTCCGGCGCGGCTGGCGCAGGCCGATTTCGAACGCATGGCGCGGGTCTCGTTCGCCGAAATGATCGCATGGGCCGACCAGCGAGGCCGTGTCATCCGGCAGATCGCACTTTCACTGCCTGGGTTCAGTCAGTCGGACACCAATCCGATCTTTCCTTGGGACATGACGCGCCTGCGCGATTTTCTGGCCGATCTGGTCAAGCCTTACCCGCTGGCGTTGACCAACTCCGTTATCGCGCAGGCGGCCTTTCACCGCTACTGCGCGAGCGATGTCTATCCGGTCAGCGGGGATCATCTGTTCTTGTTCGTCGCCCACGGCGTCGCGGGTGTCGTGGTGCACGAATCGGCGCCGATCGAGACGTTCAACCCGTTCGAACTGGGTCATATGGTGATCGAGCGCGGCGGTGCGCTGTGCCGGTGCGGGCATCGCGGGTGCCTGGAGGCCTATACATCCCTTCAGGCGATTTCGCCGGTGATTGGCCTGCCCGCCGGGGATATCTTGCGCGGCGGGGATCAGTTCGTTGCGACAGCACAACAGACCCCTGAACAGCGCGCGACATTGCGGGATCGCCTGTTCCTGTTGGGTATGGGCATCGGCAACGCTTTGAATCTGCAGCCGCTTCCGGCCGTTGTGATAAGCGGTTGGCCGTCGCTGATCCCCGAGGCGGACCGTTGCGCGATTCTGGATGGACTCAACGAAACCCTGTTGGGTGGGTATCGCGCGGACAGGCTGCCCCTGCATTTCATTGCGCCGTCGATCGGCAACGATCCTCGCGCTGCGATGGCCTATGCCGCCTATTCCTTTGTTAGCACCGGCGGCCAAGATGCCGCCCCGCGCCTGAGCGAGATCGCATGACGACACCATTCCCTGTCCCGGCCGCCATCCGCTGCACTCGGCCCCAAGATACCGCTGTCTTGTTCATGGCGTCGGCGTTGTTTTCCTCGGATGCGGCCAGCGCGCTGGTGGATCGCACGGTGGCGGCGGTACACGATGCCGGGCTTTCGGCCCAGATGACCGTGGTGCCGACCCTGGCGCGCGACCGGGAAAGTTGTGCGCAGGCATTGACCGCCATAGACCCAAGCGCCACGTCCGGCCTGGTCATTCAGATGTCTACCTTTTGCACCGCAGAGTTGCTGCATGATGTACTGGGCTGGTGCGGAGCGCGCCGGATCCCCATCGCGCTGTGGGCGCTGGAAGAACCGGGCGAGATCGTCACGAATTCGTTGTGCGGTGCACAGCTCTGGGCCTCGACCTTGGGCAGGTTCGGGCGGAAGCATGTGTTGATCCTTGGTGATCCCGGCGCGCCCGAGGTCGCGGCGGAACTGGCAGCCTTTGCCGCTGCGGCGCGGGCAGAGGCTCGGTTGCGCGGCGCGCGGGTTGCGCTGGTTGGGGCCCATGCCGAGTGGTTCACCAATCTGGCGGTAGATCCATGGGCCATTCGCAAGGCGCTGGATGTGACGATCGAGCAGCGGTCACTGCCTGCGTTTGTCGCGGGCTGTGTGGCGACATCGGATGCTGAATCCGATGCTGCCGCGCGCTGGCGCGATGCGGGGTTTGACGCAGGCGCGGCTGACGAAGGTCGGGCGACACTGGGGCGGACCTATGCGCGGTTGGCGGCCGGGCTGGACCGCATCACGGCCGATGCCATCGCGATCCGCGATTGGCCTGAAATCCTGTATGCGGAAGCGTTCCGGGGCACCTGGGCCGCGCTGGGGGAACTGTCCGATCGGGCCATTCCGATCGCCCCCGAAGGCGACGTCATGGGGGCGTTGACCGCGCTGGCAGTTCGGGCCTTTGATCCGGCATCCTTGCCGTTCCTGACCGACATTTCCGGGATTGACCGGGCGAACAACCGGCTGGTGCTGTGGCATTATGGCGTCAGTCCACGGCTGTCTGATGGCCCGCGAAGCCTGGATGCCGTGCTGAAGCAGGAAACCTTTCCGTTGCGGGCCGGGCCGATGACATTGCTGCGGCTGTCGCTGCGTCCGGATGGCAGCTTGCGGATGTTCGTGGCCGAGGGCGCTGTAACGGAAGAGCCTTGCGGCGCAAACCGCGCGGCGGGGTATTTTGTGCCATTCGGGCTTGCGGTAGAGCCGTTGGTTCGGCGGTTTGTCGACGCGGGGTACGAACATCACGTGACCGCTGTTTACGGCCATTGGGGTAGGGCGGCTGTGCATTTGGGTCGCCTGCTGGGGATCGAGGTGGACCATGGCTGACGTCACGCCTGTCATGCCATCAGCGGCGCAGCCGGTCAGCATCGGGTTCCGTGTTGCGGGTCAGTCCTGGACCAGCGTTTCGTTTACCCCATTGGCCGATGGGGTTGCCGTCACCGATCTGCCGGACGGTGGGCGCCGCATCGTGATTGACCGGCCCGGGGCTGCGGGTGTCCAGATCGCCTTTGCTGTGCCTGGGGTGTTTCAGGCTTTTGGGGCAGGTGAGCGGTTCGACGCACTGGATTTGCGCGGGCAGTCGGTGCGCTATTACCTTGAGAACTTTGGTCTTGGCAGTGGGACCTATCTGCCCAGTCCCTTTCTTGGGACGACGCTGGGGTTCGGGGTCTATCTACCGGACGAGGCTCCCGCCGTTTTCCACATAGCGCCGTCATTCGATCCCGAGCACCTGACGTTTCAGGTCGATGGCCCCCGTTTGGAAATCGACATTTTCCCGGGCGGGCTGGCCGATCAGTACGCCGCACTGATTGCGCGCATTGGCCCCCCGCTGATGCCGGACGACAGCTTTTTCACGCTGTGGAAGGCGGGCGACTGGCGGTTCGAGAACGCGGCCACCGTTGCTGCGGACGAGGCTGGGCACGCCGGGCTGGCCTTGCCGATGGGGATCAAGCTGCTGGACGCCTATTGGGCCGGCGAAGTCCATTCCTTTGCCTTCGATATCGCCAAATACCCTGACGCGCAGGCCATGCTGGACCGTTTGGGCGCAGCAGGGACCGGGGTATATCTGTGGCTCTGCCCGTGGGTCGTGGTGGGCACGCAATCGTTCCACCATGCCAGCGCGGAGGGCTGGCTGATCCGCGACGCCCAAGGTCAGCAGATCACCCGTCGGCCGGGCGCCAACCCGAATGTGGTGGCCGCACTGATCGACTATTCCAACCCCGAGGCTGCGCGCTGGTGGTCCGACAATCTGCGCGGGCTGATCGCGATGGGGATCACCGGGTTCAAGGCCGATTTCGGGGAACAATTGCCGGAACATGCGGTGCTTGCCTCGGGCGAAACGGGCGGACGGGCGCACAACGCCTTTGTCCGGTATTACCTGCAGGCGACGATCGACGCCTTTGACGGTCGCACGCCCGCAATCATCAGCCGGTCGGGGTCGCCCCGCATCAGGGCACCGATCTGGACTGGCGATCAGACCTCGGATTTCTGCCCAAAGACCGGGCTACCGTCGGCGATCCGTGCGGTTCAAAGTGCTTCCTTCAGCGGATGGTCCTTTGTCGGCAGCGATCTGGGTGGTTATTTCGGGACTCCGACGCCGCAAGTGTTCGCGCGCTGGGCGCAGTTTGCCTGTTTCACACCGCTGATGATGTTGCACGGGTTGGGATGTCGAGAGCCTTGGGATTTGCCGGGTGACAGCTCTGCGATCTATCGCCGGTACGGCGCGCTGCACCTGGCCCTGGAACCGGTGTTCAAACACTTTGGCGCGGTGGCTGCGGCGGGGGGGCTGCCGATGATCCGCATGATGCCGCTGGCCTTTCCCGGCACCGATTGGCGCGGGATCAACGACTGGGACCAGCAATTCATGTTGGGCGATGATCTGCTGGTGGCGCCCGTCGCGTTTTATGGCAACACCCGCGCGGTCTGGTTGCCCGAAGGGGACTGGTATGACGTGGTGGCCCGCGATTGGGTCAAGGGGTCGTGCTGGCGGGTGCATGACGTCCCGTTGGCCGACATCACCCTGTTCGTGCGGGCAGGTGCGCGCCTGGTTTTGCGCCCTGACCCCGCGCGGACAGATACCTTGGCCCTGTCGTTCGTGCCGCCAGGCCAGATCGGTGATGCCACAGCAAGGCCGGACGGGATGACCGGGGACGCTGGATCTGACTGGCCCGATCTGGCCGTGTGGTTTGGCCCGGGGATACCGTGGACGCGGATCACCCAGTCATCCGTGCGTCAGGGCGACGGACAATCGGCCTGAGGCCCGGATTGCGCCGCGCCCCGGGGAGGGGGCGGGGCGCCATAAGTAGCGAAGACGCAAGTTCAGACTGCAACACAAGGGGAGTGAGATGAAACCAATACATATTCTCAAGGCCGGGACCGCCGTCCTTGCCCTGACAACCGCAACCGCCGCGATGGCCGACAACGTGGTATTCTGGGTCAACGCGCCAATGGCATCGGGACCGGACGCCCCACTGTTTGCCGAAATCGCAGCATTCGAGGCCGAAACCGGCCATAAAGTCGAGGTGCAGGCCGTGCCGCACCTTGAAATGCAGCGCAACCTGATCGTCGCGATGTCCTCGGGGGCGGGACCGGATGTGATGGCGGTGGATATTGCCTGGGTTCCGGTTATCGCAGATGCGGGGCTTCTGGCGGATCTGTCGGACCACACCGCCAAAGTGGCCGATCTGTATCAGCCTGGGCCTCTGTCGGCGGGCGCCTTCCAGGGTGCGCAGTATGCAATGCCCTGGTACACCAACAACGTAGCCCTTTACGTCAACAACAAGATGCTGGCCGATGCCGGCATTGCGGCAGCCCCCACCACATGGGCCGAGTTCGAAGCCGCCGCGATCGCGATGACCGATCCGGCCAAGGACACCTATGGCCTGACGCTGGGTGGCGCAGGTACCGGGGCGTTTCAGGTATACACATTAATCTGGCAAAAAGGTGGAGAACTGATTGATACCGACGTCAAGGTGCGGTTGAATGAACCTGCTGCCATTCAGGCGATCGAATTCGTGTCTGGACTGTACACCAAACACAAGGCGATCCCGGACTCAGTGTTGACCGCCAGCACATGGGACGAGGTGAATGCCCCCTTCTTGCAATCGCGGGCCGGGATGCTGATCAGCGGCGACTGGGCCTTGGGCGCGATCAAGCGCAACGCGCCGGACCTTGATTTCTCGGTGCATCCGCTGCCAAAAGGCGTGCAGGCGGCGACGGTCATTGGCGGGTATAACATCGCCGTCAACGCCAACAGCAAGGCCCCAGACGCGGCCCTGGCACTGACTGAATGGCTGACAGGACCGCGCAGCACCGATGTCATGCCGAAATACAACCGCATCGCAGGCACCAAGGACGCCGCCGCACCCGAAGTGGTCGCCGCCCTGCCGGAAACCCAAAAGGCGTTCTTGCAGCAGGCAGAGGCAGGAAAGCCCCGCCCGGTGGTCGCCGGATGGGCCGATATCCACACGACCGTGACCGGCACCTTGTGGGATCAGGTGCTGCGCGGCAAACCTGTGGCCGAAGCGATGGCCGAAGCGGCGACCGCCGCCGAAGCAATCCTGGCCAAGTAGCCTGACATGACACAGCGCCTCCCGTCCGGAAAACCCGCAAAACCGCCCTTGTCCTCGATCTTCGAGACCGGACGGGGGGCGCAGTTGTACCCCTATCTCATGGTATTGCCCGCGATCATAGTGGTTGTCGGGGTCGTCCTTTACCCGGTTGTGACCGGGATCATGTACGCCTTCTATGATGTGACCCTGCGCACGCTGAACCGGGACATGGTCACCTTTGTCGGCTTGCGGAACTTTGAACGGGTCTTTGCGGATCCGGTGTTTTACCTCGCATTCTGGAACACAACGATCTGGGTCGCGCTGAACGTGGTGGCGCAGCTATCACTGGGACTGGCGCTGGCCCTGTTGTTGAACACCCCCCGGCGCGGGATCGGGCTGTTTCGCTCGGGCATCCTGGTGCCTTGGGTGATCCCCAGCGTGGTGGCCGTGCTGACCTGGCGCTGGATGTACGATCCCAGCGTCGGCATCGTGAACGAGTTGCTGGTCCGCATGGGCTGGATCGACAGCTATCACGCGTGGTTGGGTGATACCAACACCGCCCTGTTGGCGGTCGCGGTCGAGAGCATCTGGAAGGGCACACCGTTTGTCATGCTGCTGCTGCTGGCGGCGCTGCAACTTGTGCCGCGCTCGATCCTCGAGGCTGCGTCGATGGACGGCGCGTCGGGTTGGCGGCAGCTTTGGTATGTGATCTTGCCCCAGATCCGGGTGTCTTTTGCCATTGCGGCGGTGCTGACCTTCATCCTGACGGTCAACAATTTCAACGCGATCTGGTTGATGACGGAAGGTGGGCCGCTGAATTCATCCGAGAT
>JAUSPL010000475.1 GCA_030656535.1 Gemmobacter sp. | reverse complement strand
ACACCGCGCTGGATCAGGCGATGGCCGAAAAGCGTGGTCCGGTGGTGCTGGCCGACATGTCCGACAACGCGGGCGGCGGCGCACCGTCGGACGCGACCTTCCTGTTGCGGGCCATTCTGGACCGGGGCATCACCAATGTCGCGACCGGCATATTCTGGGACCCGGTCGCCGTCCGCATCTGCCGCGAGGCAGGTGAGGGCGCCACCCTGGCCCTGCGGCTGGGCGGCAAGTGCGGTCCGATGTCTGGCGATCCGCTTGACCTTGTCGTCACGGTCCGCGCCTGCCGCTCAGGGCTGACGCAACGGTTCGGCACCCTGCCCGCCCCCTTGGGCGAATGTGTCTGGGTCACCGCAAACGGCGTGGACATCGTCATCAATGACATCCGGGGCCAGACCTTTCACCCCGAGGCCTTTACCGGGCTGGGCATACCGCTGAATGATCGTCACATCGTCTGTGTCAAATCCTCGAACCACTATCAGGCCGGGTTTCGCCCCATTGCCTCGCGCGTTATCCCTGTTGCAACGCCGGGCGCAATCACCCCGGACTTTGCCCACATCCCCTACACCCGCCGCGCGCCCACATGGTGGCCTTTGATCGAGGACCCTTTCTCATGACCAATCCCCTGATCGCCGCCCGCGATGACTTTACCGCCAGCCACCCGGAAGCCCGCGCGATCCTGAATGGCCGTGACTGGGGCCTGTTTGACACCGGCAGCCCTGGCCCCGACGCGCCCGTGCTGGTGCTGATCCCCGGGACGCTGGGGCGCGGCGACATCTTCTGGAACCAGATCCTTGCGTTGAAAGGTCGGGCGCGGGTGATCGCAGTCAGCTATCCCGCCAGCGGCGGAGTCGCCGACTGGGCCGGTGATCTGGTCGCCTTGCTGGACCGGCTGAAACTGGACCGGGTGGCGATGCTTGGATCATCGCTGGGGGGCTTTCTGGCGCAGTACATTGCAGCCCTGCATCCAGACCGCGTCGCCCATCTGTTCGCGGCCAATACCTTGTCGGATGGCACGGGTCTGGACCAGCGTCCGCCCTATTCGTCCGATCTGGATGCGGCCCCGATCACCGAACTACGCGCAGGGTTCAGCACCGCATTGGAAGGCTGGCGCAAGGCGCACCCAGATCAATCCGATCTGGTGGACCTGTTGCTGGCCGAGGTCGGGGGCCGAATTCTGGAACCTGAAATGCGCGCCCGGCTGAACGCGCTGAAACGCGCCCCACGGATGCCAGCCCCAGTATTAACCGGCGACCGGGTGACCACCATCGAATCCGACGACGACCCCCTGATCCCGCCACAGATGCGCGCGATGGTGCGCGCGGCGCTGTCGCCTGCGGTGGCCTATCGGTTCTTGTGGGGCGGGCATTTTCCTTATGCGATCCGCACAGCCGACTATACCGCGATCCTTGAAACAGCACTGGGCCTGCCCCCCGGGGCAGATTGGGGCACCGGGCCCGAGCGCACGAAATGAGGGTTCTAAGCGGTGAGGAGGTCGCCCGGCTTTTGCCGATGGATCAGGCGGTCGAGGTCATCGACCGAGTGATGCGGGTCGTGTCTGCGGGCGGTGCGCACTTGCCGCTTCGCAACGTGGTGCCTGTTGGCGGGGACAACATGATGGGAGTGATGCCCGGCGCCCTGTCTGAGCCTGGCTGCTTTGGCGTCAAGCTGATCAGCCTGTTTCCCGGCAACTCGGACCGGGGTCTGTCATCGCATCGCGGCGCATTGGTGTTGTTCGAACCCGACACCGGCGGCGCAGTGGCAATGATGGATGCAAGCCTTTTGACCGCGATCCGCACGGCTGCGGCCAGTGCCGTCGCCACCCGGACACTGGCCCGGACCGATGCGCGCACGCTGACCCTGATCGGCACCGGCGAACAGGCAGAGCACCATCTGGCGGCCATGCGCGTGGTGCGCGCCATCGACCACGTCACCGTGGTCGGGCGCAGCATGGCCAGTGCGAACCGCTTTGCCGAAGCGGCGCGCACGCGGCACCCCGGCCTTGCAATCACCGCGACCACGGACACGGCAGCGGCGGTTGCCGCGGCGGACATAGTCTGCACCGTCACCGCATCGGCGACGGCAGTCCTGCAAGGCGCTTGGGTGCGTCCTGGCACGCATCTGAACATCGTCGGCGCCTCTGTTCCCTCAAAGCGCGAGGTTGATGATGACACCGTTCTCGCGTCGCGGGTCTATGTCGATTACCGCCCCTCGGCGCTGGCGCAGGCAGGCGAGATCGTTGACATGATCGCCGCAGGCCGAATCGACGCCGGTTTCTTGCGCGGCGAAATCGGCGCGGTGCTGTCGGGCGACATCCAAGGTCGCAGCGCCGCTGATCAGATCACGCTGTACCGATCACTGGGGATCGCGGCACAAGATCTTGCTGCGGCTTCGCATGTGTTGACCGCCGCGCAAGCGCAGGGCCTTGGGCAGCTTGTCCGGCTTTAGGCCTGGGCAGGTCTGTGGGGCAGAGTTCAGGCACCGCCCGGGTGACAGCCCGGTGCGAAATCCCTGGTGGGCCGTTTGGGTAGCCGGCCTGTACCCGTCGATCCCGATCGACCGGCCAACGGACGATCCGCCAAGGAATGACCAGCGGCCCCCCTGTTTGCAGGGCTTTCCAAATGCAGGGCACCCGATGATCCAATGTTGCGGGGTCGGGTTCCATATTTCCCACGGCCGTTCCCTCTCGACAGGCGATGCGGGATCGGCATGATGCCGTCATGATCGCGCGTCGGCTCCATCCGTTTCTTGACCACCCCCGGCCCACAGGCTTTGCCCATCGTGGCGGATCGCTGGAGGCCGAGGAAAATACCATGCCCGCCTTTGAGCGGGCCGTGGCGCTGGGGTTCACCCATGTTGAACTGGATGTCCACGCAACGCGCGATGGCGTGGTGGTGGTCCATCACGACGACACCTTGGCCCGGATGTTTGGCGCGCCACAGAGGGTCGATGACCTGACATGGGCGGATTTGCAGACCCTTCGGACCGCTGGTGGCGCGACGATACCGCGTCTGTCGGACCTATTGGGTGCCTTTCCCACGCTGAACGTGAATATTGAAACCAAATCGATGGCCGTGGTCGCACCGCTGGCGCAGGTCATCACGCGGGCGAATGCGCTGGACCGGATCTGCATCGGGTCATTTCAGCCAGAGCGCACGGCAGCAGCCCGGACCGCGCTGGGGCCGGGGTTGTGTTGGTCGCCTGCCCATGCCGGTGTGGCGCGACTTTGGCTGGCGGGCTGGGGGTTGCCCATCGGTGCCGGAGATTTCCCCGTTGTACAGGTTCCACCCCGGTTTCGTGGGCTGGACGTGGTGACGCCGCGCTTTGTCCGGGCGGCCCATGCGCGCGGCATTCTGGTGCAAGTCTGGACCGTGGACGACGCCGCCGAGATGGAACGCCTGATTGCGATGGGCGTGGACGGCATCATGACCGATCGCCCGTCTGTCTTGAAGCAGGTGCTGGCGCGACACGCGGCCTGACGGCTGTGAGCCAGCGGCGCGTGTGTTCCAGCAAGGGTGATCAGCCCGTCGGGTCCACCCCCGCTGCTGCCCGCCCGGCCCAGCGCCCGGTCGCAAGGCAGGCGGTCAACAGATACCCCCCGGTCGGGGCTTCCCAGTCCAGCATCTCGCCTGCCGTGTGGATATGGGGCAGCGCACGCAGCGCAAGCCGGTCGTCAACCGCCGCGCGGGTGATACCCCCCGCGACCGAAATCGCCTCATCCAGCGGGCGGGGCCCCGACAGCGGCACGGCAAGCGACTTGATGAGAGCGGCCAGCATCACCGGATCACTTGGCAGTGGGTGTGCCACTTCGCGCAAAAGAGCGATCTTGACCGGGTCCAGCCCCAGCCCCTTGCGCAACCGGTTCGTCAGGCTGTCACGGCCATGCCTGATCCCGCCAGCCAGCTTTTCTGCGACTTTGGGCGCGGTCATATCCGGCAACAGGTCCAGCACCAAAGGCGCCCCGTCACGCAGCGCGCGCGACACGGTGTAGATGCCGCCGCCTTCGACCCCGCGCGCGGATACCACGAACTCGCCGCGCGACCGAGCCGATCCGGCGGTCAGCAGGCACCCCTTGACGGGCGATCCGAAGTGTCGTGCCATCTGGGCCGACCAGTCCGCCGCGAACCCCATGTTCGCCGGTTGCCAGGGCGCCATCTGCACCCCCCGTTCGGCCAGAAATGGCACCCAGGCCGCATCCGACCCCAGCCGCGCCCAGCTCGCCCCGCCCAACGCCAGAACAGTCAAATCAGGTGCCAGGACCTGCCGTCCGGCAGGTGTATCGAATACGAACCCGCGCGCGCCCGATGCAGGATCAAACCCCGTCCAGCGCCACCGTACCCGCAAATCGACCCCCAGACCCGCAAGCCGTGCAAGCCACGCCCGCACCAGCGGCGAGGCTTTCATTGCGACAGGAAACACGCGGCCTGATGATCCGGTGAACACCTCTTGCCCTAGCCCCCGCGCCCAATTAGCCACGTCGTCAGGGCCAAAGGCCGCCAGCATTGGCGCAAGCCAGCCTTCGGCTTCGGCGTAGGCCGCTGCGAACCGGGCAAATGGTTCCGCCTTGGTCAGGTTCAAGCCGGATTTGCCAGCCATCAGGAATTTGCGCGCGGGGGACGCCTTGGCGTCACAAACCACCACGCGCAGTCCCGCTGTGGCCATCTGGTCCGCCGCCATCAACCCAGCAGGACCGGCCCCGATCACCAGCGCCCAGGTCATCTGGACACCCGCGCGCCGATCAGCGCGCCCCAGGGCACGACAATGGCCGCCAGCCTTGGACCGAATGCGCCGCCAAGCCGGGCGACCTGCGCCCACGCGGCCGGGCTGATCGGCCACCCCGGGACAAGCGTCAGCCCCGACTGGACAGCCACAAGCACATGCGTCGGAAAGTCAGCTTTCTGGTCCATGACAACCGCTCCGCACACCTGAAATGCCCACACTGCGGGGGTCCGGGTGGCTTGGCACTGAATCGTCAGCAAGACAAGTCTGGCGGTGCGCCAGACCACGCGAGCGCGAAAAACTGACGCAGCTTAAAACTTCAAGCTTGAAATACTTGGGAGGGGGTGGCACAGTTTCGCAATCAAGTACGGTAAACGAGGAGATGGCGGATGAAGATTCTGTGTCTGGGCGGCGGTCCTGCGGGCCTGTATTTTGGCATCTCGATGAAGCTGCGCGATCCGTCCCACCAAGTGACTGTACTGGAACGCAACAAGGCGAACGATACGTTTGGCTGGGGCGTTGTCTTGTCGGACGACGCGCTGGGGCGCATGCAAAAGAACGACCCCGTGTCGACCGAGGCAATTCGCAGCCATTTCTCCTATTGGGACGATGTCGCGGTGGTGCACGACGGCGTGCGCAACGTGTCCGGCGGACACGGGTTCGCCGGGATCGGCCGCAAGCAGATGCTGATCTTGCTGCAGGCGCGGGCCCGCGAGCTGGGCGTCGACATGCAGTTTGAAACCATCTTCAAGACGGCCGAGGAATACCGGCAGGAATATGACCTTGTGGTCGCCTGTGACGGCATCAACAGCCTTGTGCGGACCGAGTACAAAGACGTTTTCAAGCCCGACATCGACATGCGCCTGTGCAAGTTCATCTGGCTGGGCACCCATCAGAAGTTCGACGACGCCTTCACCTTTATCTTTGAAAAGACTGAACATGGCTGGATGTGGGGCCACGTCTACCAGTTCGACGACAACACAGCGACG
>JAUSPL010000465.1 GCA_030656535.1 Gemmobacter sp. | reverse complement strand
GTGGTGCAGGCTTGCCGCCTTGTCCAGCAGTGGGGCGGTGGATTTTGCCCCGCGCTCATAGACATACCCCGCGATCTCGTCGCTCCAGACCCCGCCGGGGTGTTGGTGGATGTCGATCGACGTGTAGTACTCGGGTTGCTGGAAATCCGGGTCCAGTTGCAACAGGCGTTCCGGGACCTCGACCTTCAGATCCCGGGCAAGGTGATCGCGAAACTGGCCATAGTGAACGGCCAGACCGTGGCGACCTGAATATTTCATCCGCTGCATGTGACGTTCGTACCAGCCAAAGAACTGATAGGTCGTGTCCTTGCGCATCAGCGCCTCCAAGTCGGCCGGAGTTCGGGGCGCGGCCTCGGCCAGCACGGCATCTGCGCGTTGGCGCAGGTGCGGGAACATCTGCCGGGTCCAGTAAAGCTTGCAGTTCAGAACAAAGCTTTGATAGGCGTCAAAGGGACGGTGTTGGGGGATTTCTTCGATCATGTCGGGCTCTTTTCCGTGTTGGTCGTGCCGGCGAATAGGGGCGACCCTGTGATGGGGCCGCCCCGGGGCGCTAGTCGCGGTTGAACCGTTCGATCACGTCATCGGTCGCACCCAGCGACACCTCCTGACCCAGCGTGCACTGCATCAGAAAGGTCACATAGGCCTCGCGGTCGGCATTCAGCCGCACGGCCTCTTCCGGAGTGGGCACAAAGCTGTCCAACGCGCCAGGGGTCAGGCCGCCGGATTTTTCCAGCGCCAGTTCCAGCGTCGCCAGGCGGTCCTTTGTGACATGAAGTTCCGCAGCCAGCGTCATGACCATCGCCAGAAGCCGGTCAATCGCCGGATCCTGAAAAAAGGTCTGTTCGGGCTTTAGCGGCAGTCCGGTTGGGTGCGATTGAAGCATTTCAACTGTCCTTCAGATCAGAGCGCCTGAATCTTGTCCCAAGCCCCAGCGCCGTAGACTTCTTCGGCCAGACGCTTGTTGACGGGCTCCATCTCGGCGGCCAGGTTGGTCGCATCGATTTCGATCAATGCATCCGACCCGTTTGCGGTTGCCCATGTTTCCAGATCGATGGCTTTTTGTTTCAGGCCGACCTGATAGTATTCTGCCTCTTCCAGTTCGGTGAACGACGATTGCAGAGCATCTTTCTGGTCATCAGGCAGGCTTTCCCAGACGCCTTCCGACACGACTTGCTTGTCCAGCGCCATGCCGAAATCCGTGGTCACGACGTACTTGGCGACCTCGTAGAACTTGCTTTGCACGCCCGGGTTCAGCGCAGTCAGCACGCCATCAACGATGCCGTTTTGCAGGGCCAGATAGATTTCGTTGAACGGGATCGGTGTCGGAATCGCGCCAAAATGCTTGAGCCCTTCCAGACAACCTTCGATCTGGGCGCTGCGGATCTTGCGACCCTTCAGGTCGGCCAGCGAGGTGATCGGTTCCTTGAGCATCAGGTTGAACGTGCCCAGACGCCCTGCGCCCAGCAGACGGCCATTGTAACGGCTTTTCAGTTCGGCCGAGGCGGCAGCGCCAATGTCGCTGTCCAGCACGCGCTTGGCATGGTCGCCGTCCTTGAAGAAATACGGGCTGTAAAAGATGTCGAACTGACGCGTGCCGGTAAAGGCACCATTGTAGACGTCAAGCGACCCAAGGGCCATGGATTCCAGCAGCTTTTGCTCGCCACCCAGGGACCCTGCGAAAATCTCGAACGACAGGCCGCCATTGGTCTTGGCAGAGATCATGTCCGACAGTTTCTGGTTGAAGGTGTTCGACAGCGTGCCGGGGTTGCCCGCATTGCCATAGCGCAACACGGTGCCAGCCGCGCGGGCGGGAATGGAAAATGCCGAAAGGCCGGCCACTGCCGCCATACCGCCAAGGACGGACCGCCGAGTTGGGTTGAGTTTCATGGTAAGCTCCTTGTTGAAGTTTGGTTTGTTTTGGGTTGGCTCATCTCAAGAGCAGGGTAGGCAAGAAAAGTGTGATCTGGGGAACATAAGTCAGCAACATCAGCACGCCGAACAGCACCAGATAGTATGGCCAGCCGCCCATGAAGACGTCCATCACGCCGATTTTTGCGACCCGCGCCATGACGAACAGGTTCAACCCGACGGGGGGTGTGACCCCACCCAGCACGAGGTTCAGCACCATCACCAGACCCAGATGGATCGGATCGACCCCCATCCCCCCCAGCAACGGAAACAGGATTGGTGACAGGATCAGCATCAGCGGCAGCGGTTCCATGACCGTGCCAAGGATGATCAGACCGACGTTGACAATCAACAAGATCACATAGGGGTTGCTGCTGATCGACAGCAGGAAATCGCTGATCAGACGCCCAAGACCGGCAAGCACCGCCAGTGATCCGAAAATCTGGCTGGTCGCGACGGTCATCATCACCACGGCTGTGGTCATGGCGGCGTTGACGGCCGCGGTCATGAAGTCCGCCGGCGACAGCGCGCGATAGACAAAAAACCCAAGGAACAGCGTGTAGACCACCACCAGCGCCGCTGATTCCGTGGGTGTGGCAATGCCCAGAACCTTGGTCATCACGATCATCACCGGCGCCCCAAGCGGCAGGATGCCGGCCCGGAACGCGAGCCATTTTTCCCGGCCTGGCATCTTTGGCTCGACCGGCAGCCCGCGCCTGCGCGCGATGAAACCGCTGGTCAGGATCAGCGCCACGAACATCACAATGCCGGGGATGATCCCGGCCACGAACAGCTCGCCTACAGAAAGATTGGCGATGGACGCAAGCAAGATGAACATGATCGACGGCGGGATGATCGGCGCCATGCAGGCGGCTGCGGAAATCACCCCGGCTGCATAGCTGGCGCTGTATCCGCGCCGCTTCATTTCGGGGATCAGCACGGTACCAGTCGCTGCAGCATCCGCGATCGAGGACCCGGAAATACCCGCCATGAAAAGGTTGCCAGTGATTCCGACGTTTGCCAGACCGCCGGGGCGATGTGCCACCAGCGACGCCGCAAAGTTGATCAGGCGGCGGGTCACCCCTGACTTTGTCATCAGCTCACCCGCAAAGATGAACATCGGGATCGCCAGCAGGGCAAAGCTGTCAACGCCTGCAGTCAGTTCCTGAACGAACAGAACCGGGTTGATCGGGCGCGGCGCCAGTTGACTGAGCGCAATGAATGCCAACGCCGCGACACCGATCGCATAAGCGATATCCATGCCCAAAAGGATGAACAAAAACAGCAAGACCACGACGACGACACTGAGCATGTAACCTCTTCAGTTCGGGTGTGAGTACGGTACTCGGGTCACGGGTACTTTTGGGCACCCCCGGGGGGGCAGCCCTTACAACGCGTCGCTTGTGTCTGTGGTCACGTCATCAATATGTCCGCGCAAGATGCGATACAGCCGGATGAACTCGTTGATCAGCAGCAGCACACACCCGGCCGGAAGGGCAAGGTAGGTCCACATGTCCGACAGTCCGGTTGACAGCGCGGTGTTGCGCGCGGTCAGGCGGATGATCGGCATCGAATACCACAAGATCACGACAAGCATGATGACGATCAGCAGGTGCATCGTGAACTCGATCACAAGGCGCGGTGCGCGCGGAACCCTGTCGATCAGCAATGTCATGCGGATGTTCGATCCCGTCAGGTAGGCCACGCCGGCCCCCACGAAACTGAGCCAGACGAACATCAGCTTGGGAATATCCTCGCCCCACATCGGGGGGGCGTTGAACCAATAGCGCAGGACCACCGAATAAAGCACAAGCGCTGTAAAGACGATCAACAGCGCCCCGCAGGCAAGCTCGGCGACGCGACGCAAAGCGGAGGAAATCTTTACGGTTTGAGAGGTCACAGCAGAGCCTTCTCCTTTATCGCCGTCGTGTTGGCACGATCAGCGAATCCCCTGTTTTCTTTGGCGATCCTTACACATTTCCCATCCGGCTTTCGCCAAATCCTGCTTGCGTCAGATCGCATCTGATTGTCATATTGATATCTTAATGGATCAACTTGTCCAGTCTGTTTGATGACGACTTGAACGGAAATGGCAGGCGGGCTGCGTCCCGAAAAGCCAGAGCACGACAAGCAGGCAGCAGGGAACAGGGGTGGGGTTTGAGCATGCGTGATTTCGATATCCTCATCATCGGTGCCGGGACGGCAGGCATGCCATGCGCGATAGAATCGGTAGCAGCGGGCGCGCGGGTTTTGGTCGTCGAACAGGCGGCGGAACCGGGCGGCACGCTGCATGTGTCATTGGCGCAGATGAGCGGGGCGGGAACCGCACGTCAGCGCTCGCGTGGTATCACCGACAGTCCGGCGGACCATCAGGCCGACATCGAGCGTATCAACCGCGGTACCGGCCGCAGTGATCTGCTGGCGCGGGCGACCCGGCTTCAGGCCGAAACGGTGGACTGGTTGATGGACAACGGGTTCCAGATGGACCCGACCTGTCCGCAAATCCTGTATCTGCACGAGGCGTATCGCACACCGCGCACCTATTGGGGGATTGATCGCGGCATTTCGGTTCTGCATGTCCTGCGTCCCCTTTTCGACGCCGCGATGGCCAGGCCGGGCGCGCAGGTGCGCTATCGGACCGAGGCTGTGTCGCTGACCACTGAATCCGGGGCGGTCACGGGGGCCGTGTTGCGCGATCTGGACACCGGGCGCGATCATACGGTGACCGCCGGTGCGGTGGTGATGGCCAGCGGCGGATATGGCGGTAACCCGGACCGGTTTGCGCGCTGGACTGGCGGCCGCAGATTGTACACGGCGGCCATGGACACATCGACCGGTGCGGGGATCGAGATGGCTGAATCCATCGGCGCGGCGGTGACCGGGCATGACATGTTCTTGCCGACCTATGCAGGAATCGTGGAACACCCGGACGGGCACCGGATCGTATGGGATCACATGCCCCTGCTGACCCCGCAAGGCCGCCAACCGTGGGAGCTGCACCTGACCCCAGAAGGCAGGCGATTTGTCCAGGAAGACATCGACAGCGTGGACGCGCGCGAACGGGCGCTGAATGATCTGCCGGGCCTGAGTTTCTGGTGCGTGTTCGATGACCGGATTCTGGCCGACGCCCCGCCGCTGTTGCCGGGGTGGTCGGCGGATGAGCTTGATGACGCTTGGGCGGGGCATGCGTCATTTGTGATCGCTGATGGGCTGGACGATTTGGCGCGCGCGACAGGGATGGACCTGGCGGTCCTGACGGAAACGATTGCAGCCTATAACCTTGGGCAGGCGACGGGTGCTGCTGACCCGATGGGGCGGCGTCATCGACCACTGCCGATTGAAGGGCCGCGCTACCGCGCAATCTTGATGCACGGAATGGTGCTGAAAACCCCGGCCGGGCTGGCCGTTGACACGGACCTGCGCGTGTTGGATGACAGCGCGCGGCCGATCCCCAACCTTTATGCGCTGGGCGAGGCGATGGGTGGGTCCACCCTGTCCGGCAAGGCGTTTGTCGGCGGGATGAGCGTGACACCGGCGCTGGCTTTTGGGCGCTGGTTGGGCCAGACCCTTGGCGCACGACTGCAGACAGGACATCAAGCATGACCCCCGGTGCTGCGATCCGGCGCGGGTTCGTCGATCTGACCCATGGTCAGGTGCATTACCGCACTGTCGGAACCGCGTCCGATCGCCCGACGCTGGTGATGATCCATCAATCACCGGGTTCGTCGAAACAACTGGAAGGCGTGATGGCCGAACTGGCTGCGGCTGGGCGTCACATCGTCGCGCCCGATACCGCAGGCAACGGGGATTCTGAGCCGTTTGGCACCCCCGCGCCGTCGATTGGCGATCTGGCCGGGGTTGCCTTGCAGGCCATTGATATCTTGGGTCTGGATCGGGTTGATCTTTACGGCAGCCACACCGGGGCATCGATTGCGATGGAGATTGCAATCGCCCATCCCGACCGTGTCCGCCGCCTTGTGATAGACGGTATGGGGCTGTATTCGGCCGACCAGCAATCCGAAGTGATGGACCGATACGCCCGCGAAATCCTGCCCGACGCCGAAGCAACGCATCTGATGAAGGTCTGGCATTTCTGCCGCGATCAGCACTTGTTCTGGCCCTATTACAACCGTACCGCCGCTGGCCGCTTGCTAGGAGGGGTGCCGGATGATGACTATCTGCATGATTTCGTGGTTGAGGTGCTCAAGGCGATGCGCAGCTATCACCAATCTTATCGCGCGGCGTTCCGCCACCCCAAACGGGCCCGGCTGCCGCTGATCGCCGTGCCCACGCTGGCGTCCTGTTCACCGTCAGATATGCTGTACGAATATTTCGCAGAGGTTGCGTCTCTGGTCCCCGGTGCTGACGTGGCAGACCTCGCGCCTTGGGGCGATGCGGACCAGCATATCCGGGATGCCGCCATTTTTGCCACGTTTTTGGACAAGGACATTTCCGCATGACCCAAGCTATCCCGCGTCGCATCTCTGAGTGCCCGGTGGTCATCTTTATTGCCTACACGGTCGGTGCGGATGCCGAACCACGCGGTTATTCCGACTGGCTGGTCGCGGTCGACAATCCGTTTTTCAACACGATCCCCGGCACACGCTGCTATGCCAACTGGCGGGTTGGGAAGGTTCTGTCGGGCGGTCCGCTGGACTGGGACTATTTCGATTTTCAGGGCCTTGAATCCGAGGCCGATCTGGAAAAGGTCTGGTTCAACCCGGATCTGGACGCCTTTCGCGCTGAATGGTTGCGCCTTTGGGGCTATGGTCGGCCCAAGGCCCTGGACGTGCACCGCCACGCCTATGTGATGCGCCCGGTCACGCCATTTCCAACCGGGCCTGTTACGGGTCATCTGCGGATAACGGCAGGGACCGGCACACCGCCAGAAGGCGCGATGGTATTTCGGGTCGACGGCGTCTTGCGTAAACATTTTGCTACCGGAGGTGGTCCGACAGAGGGCTGGCACAGCCCGGCGTTGCAGGGTAATCCGTTAGGGGTGGATTGGATGGCACTGTCGTATGGCGAAACCGAGGGCGCTGTCGCAGAGGCACCTTCGGTGGTTCAGAACGGGGCGGTCGATCTGACTGCCTGTCTGATCGCCGAACCTTCCGCAGAAGGATAGATGGGGATCATGCTGACCAATCGAGCCAACAACGCCGACGGCTATAGGCCAGACGCCAGCGTCAATGCGTCCAGCCGATCGCCGCTGTATCATCAGATATATCTGGTGCTGCGTGATGGAATTCTTGCCGGGACGTACAAGGCCGACGATCTGCTGCCGTCCGAATTCGAACTGGCGGCGACCTATGGGGTTTCGCGGATCACAGCCAAGCGTGCGCTGTCGGAACTGGCCGCGACGGGGATGGTCAAGCGCTATCGCGGGCGCGGGACCGTCGTGACCTACAAGCCGGAAAACCCACCCCTGCGGGCGTCCGTCACCAATTGGCTGCATGCGGTGGCCTCGATGGGGCGGGCGACGGCGGTGCAGGTTCTGGACTTCAGCCAAGGCACCGCCAATGACGAAGAGGCGCTGGCGCTTCAGGTGCCGGTTGGTACACCGGTGCAGCGGTCCTTGCGGGTGCGGTCCCATGCGGTCGGGCCGTTTTCGTTGCTGACGGCGGTGGTGCCCGGTGATCTGGGCGCCAGCTATGATGCGGCGCAGTTGGAATCGACGCCGCTTCTGGAACTGTTGCGACATGCCGGGATCACCCCCAATCACGCGGCGCAGACCATCGGGGCGACGCTGGCCAATCAGGCTGCCGCGTCACATCTGGATACAGAGGTCGGCGCGCCGCTGCTGCGGTTGCAACGGATCGTTTACGACAAGACCGACCGTCCGGTGGAATACTTGACCGCGCTGTATCGCCCGGACCGTTATCAGTTGGAAATGGTGCTGACATCGGAGCAGACTTTGGCAGCGCTGGGCAACCCATTGTCCACTCTGGATACCTTCGAAAAGGGCAAACAAGGTCAGGGCGGGAAAACACGCGGGGCCTAGCGCCCCATTAGACGGATCTGCGCGCAGTGGTCGGTGACTGCGGGGCATTTTCCACGACCGCCATGAACCGGGTCAGGCACAACCCCAGCTGATTCAGTGTCGCGACAGGATGAGGCGGGCGCACAGGCCTTGGGGGCGACGCTCGAATTCAAGCGCGCCGCCGTGCTGGCTGGCGATCGTGGATACGATCGTCAGACCAAGACCGAACCCCGGCGCCAGCCCCGCATTGGTGCCACGGGTAAAAGGTTCGGTCAGGCGGACAAGATCGGCTTCCGTCAGGCTGGTCCCGGCGTCCAGCACTGAAATTGTGGCGCGTTCGGCGTCAGCGGTCAGGCTGATGGTCGCGCGGCGACCGTATTTCAGGGCATTGTCGATCAGATTGCCGATGGCACGCTGCAACGCGAGCGGCCTGGCCCGCACGAGGATGCGCCGGGTTTCCGGGACCCGCAAGCGCGCCCCGGACTTGCCCGGCGAAAACAGGGACCGGCTTGTTGCCACCTCGGGGGCGGTCACGGGTAGGAAACTGACGGGCTGATCCATATCCTGATAGTCGGCCACCACAGCCTCGACCAGTGCGGTCAAAGACAGCTCTCGCGGGGGCTCCAACCCGATTTCCGCCTGCGTATAGGTCAGGACGGATTCGATCATGCCCGTCATGCGGTCGATATCGGCGTCAAACCTGCCCCGCAGGTCGGCGTCACCGATCAGCGCAGTCCGCAGGCGCAGGCGGGCGGCCGGGGTGCCCAGATCATGGCTTACGCCCGACAAGACCATCGCGCGCCGTTCCAGCCTGTCGCGTTCTTCGGCCAGATAGGTGTTGACCGCGGCCTGAGTCTCTCGCAACTCGTCGGGGCCTTGCAAGAGAAAGCTGTCCGGTCCGGCCACCCCAAGGCCCCTGCGATCCCGCAACGCCGTCGCAAACGCGCCAAAGGCCGTCGTGGTGTCAACCACCCGCGACAGCAAGACCGCCAGCGCCACCGCAAGGGCGATCAGGGCAGGCAGGCGCAGATCACGTGGTTGCGCCGCGCACGACCAGACATCAGGGGCGTCGATGCGAAACCACGGCCCGGTGCCGGTTCGCGCAAAGACGACCGGATCGCTGCAATAACTTGCCAGAAGTCGCGCCAGATTGGCCATGCCCGCAGCGGGGCCGCTGCCGCCATCCGGGCTGACCTGTGCGACCGGGTACCGCAGATCAGGCGACAGGACACGGACCTGCAACCGCCCCCCGCGCGGCGTCCCGGCCGCGCCGGGCAAGGCACCCAGAAACGCGATCTGGGTTTCCAGCAGTCCGGGTCCGGCGCGCGGCGGCACACCTGTTCGGTTGGCCGGATCGTCCGGCGGCAAGGGCACGACGCGCACGCCGTCCGGTGCGGGGGCGCCACGGTCCAGCGTGTCATGAATCGCGATTCCCGCCTGATAGGCCTGTGTCAGGTGGGCTTGCCAGTCGGCCAGCGACGTCATCCAGACCCATGCCGCCAGCGCACCCACGGTGGCCGCACTCAGCACCCAGGCGATGGCGCGCGCGCGCAGCGACCCGAACGGTCTAGCCATCGCTGACCTGCACGGTGGCCGCCAGCACATAGCCCAGACCGCGTTCCGTCCGGATCAGCGTTGGATCGCGCGGATTATCCTCAAGCTTGGATCGAAGCCTTCCCACCAGAACGTCGATGGCCCGGCCTTCTTGTGCCTCTGGCCCGTCTCGGGTCAGGTCCAGGGCCTCGGCAATCTCTTCTCTGGTCAGGGGGATGTGGGGGTTGGCCAGAAAGACCTGCAACAGCCGCGTTTCGCGCTGGGACAACGTCACCTCATACCCGCCTGGCGCGCGGACAGCGCCGCTCCCTGAATCGTAAGACCAACCGGCAAAGGCATAAGCAGCGTTGCGCCGCCGATAGGATAAGGACGCTGCCCGCCGGGTGCGCCGCAGCACTGCCCGCACCCGCGCAAGCAAAAGGTCCGGGTTGAATGGCTTTGCGATATAATCGTCTGCGCCAGAGGCATAGCCCGCCATGCGCTGCGGGTCCGACGACAGAGCCGACACCATGATGATCGGCACGTCATGTTCCGACCGCAACTGGGCACAGATCGCAAGCCCGCTTTCATCGCCCAACATCACGTCCAGCAAGATCAGATCGATCCGCCCCGCAGCCATCAGCGCACCAATGTCTGCCCCGTTTGCAGCACCGGCGACGAAAAAGCCCTGACGCTGCAGATACTGCACCATCATCGCCCGCATTTCGGCGTCGTCGTCGACCACAATCAGCCGCGAAATAGCCACCGCGCCCGGTCCCTCCCCCCCTTCGCATGATCCCCGCCGTCAAGTGCCGGCCAGGCCCGGCCCGCTGCGGGGCCGCGGGGGGACAGCCTTCCCCCCGCCTGCCGTCTGGTTCCGGCAGAGCCGGTTCAGTCCTGGGTGCCATCCCAGCCGGAAATCGCCTTGACCTCCAGGAACTCTTCCAGACCCCAATGGCCACCCTCGCGCGCCCGACCCGAGCTTTTGACCCCGCCGAAAGGTGCCCCCGCGCCCCGGCTTTCGCCGTTCATTTCCACCATGCCGGACCGAAGCTGCCGGGCCAACCGATTGCGTCGGGCACCGTCTTGCGACTGGACATAGTTGGTCAGGCC
>JAUSPL010000464.1 GCA_030656535.1 Gemmobacter sp. | reverse complement strand
TGCCTGACCGGCGCCGCCCATGCCGAAGCAATCACCGAATTCCGTATCGGGATCCTTGGTGGTGAAAACGCCCAGGACCGCATGACATCGAACGAATGTGTCCGCGCCTATGTTTCGGACCTTCTGGGTGTCGAGACCAAGCTGTTCACCCCAGCCGACTATGACGGCGTTGTTCAGGGATTGCTGGGCGGGTCGCTGGATATGGCATGGCTGGGCGCGTCGGCCTATGCCAAGGCTTATCTGACCAACCCCGAGGCGCTGGACGTCGTCATGGTCAAGACCAACCTTGACGGGTCGGTCGGCTACTACTCCATCGGGTTTGCCCGCAAAGACCGCAACATCACGTCTCTGGCGGACCTCAAGGGCAAGATCTTTGCCTTTGGTGATCCGAACTCGACCTCGGGCTACCTGATCCCGTCGGTCGAAATCCCGGTTGAAATCGGTGCCACCATGGAAACGGGTGACTATTTTGGTGAAGTCCGCTTTGTCGGTGGGCACGAACAGACCATCGTGGCGGTTGCCAATGGCGACGTGGACGCGGGCGTCACCTGGGCTGACGGTCAGGGCAACTGGGAAGACGGCTACAATTCCGGTGCGCTGCGTAAGGCGTCGGATTCGGGCCTTGTGGACATGAACGACATTGTTGAAATCTGGCGCTCCAAGGAAATCCCGGAAGGGCCGATCGTGTTGCGCCGCGGGTTGCCAGAGGACGTCAAGGCAAAGGTCGTGACCTTTTTGAAAGACCTGCACGCCAAGGATCCGCAGTGCGCGTACAACATGGCGGCGGGCGAAACCTCGGGGTTCACCCCGATCACCCATGCCGCGTATGAATCGATCATCGCTGTCCGCAAGGCGCAGTCGAACTGATTTCAGGCACTGACCCTGACCAATCGCCGGGCCTGAAAGGGCCCGGCCTTTGCCACACGCTGCGAGGACGCATGGCCGATCTTACCTACCCAGTCATCACAGGACAGGACGCATATCTGGATATGGTCCGCCGCAAACGCATGTATGGCGGCATTCTGATCGTGCTGTTCATCGGCCTGATGGCTTCGGGATTCCGACTGGCCGACGCACGCAACGCAGGTGGTTTTTTTGACGGTCTGCATCAGGTCTTTGACTTTCCGTCCGAGGTGATCCGCGAGGCGGCGGCGAAATCCGCCAACCTGCCCGGTCATCTGGTCACCTTTCTGCCCTCCTTGATCGAGACACTGAACATTGCCGCCGTATCAACCCTGCTTGGGGCAATGGCCGGGATGGTCCTGGCACTGCTATCAACCCGCGGTTTGGCGCGCTGGCCGCGACTGATCGGTGTGTTCCGGCGCAGCATGGATGCCATGCGCGCCATTCCCGAAATCGTCATCGCGCTTGTGCTGATCTTTATCCTGGGGACTGGCCCGGTTCCGGCCATGATCGCGATTGCCCTGCATACCAGCGGCGCCCTGGGCAAACTGTTTTCCGAGGTCGCCGAGAACGCAGACCTCAAACCCGTCGAGGGCCTGTCGTCGGTCGGGGCGACCTGGTTTCAACGGATGTGGCTGGGCGTGATCCCGCAGGTCGCCCCCAACTGGATTTCCTATGCCCTGTTGCGGTTCGAGATCAACATCCGGGCCTCGGCCATCCTTGGCTTTGTCGGGTCAGGTGGCATTGGGCACGACCTGAAACTGGCGATGCAATGGGGCACGGGCCGCTATGATGAGGTGGTCGCGATTTTCTTGTTGCTGTTCATCGCCATCGTGATCGTGGACCGCGTATCCGACCATTTCCGCAACCGTTTGGTCAAAGGGGCCTGACCGATGACGATGACCGCAAGCGAACCCGGCACCGGGTTGCAAGATCAGGTTCAGGCGATGTTCACCCGCAAGAAGCGGCTGTCCTTTGCTATCCCCGGGTTGATCCTTGTCTATCTGATCTATGTCGTCTTTGCCTTTGATCTGCCGGGCATTGCGTCCCGCGCACGGATGGACAACGTCGGCATCTTGCTGTCGGATTTCTGGTCACACAAGACCCACGTGACGCGCGACAACCGCGACGGCACTGTCAGCGTCGCCATAGAAGGCGAAGCCAAGGGGCTTTATCCCGCTGGCATGCTGCCCGATTGGGTGACGCAAACCCCAGATGCGACCGTGATCGACCTTGGCCTTGGCCACGAAGTGGTGTTTCAGGGATCGGGCGCGCGCTACATCCACCCAGACTTTGGCATCATCGACATTCAGCCCGGCGCAGGCGGCCTGAGCCTGACCCTGCCCGTCGTGCTGACCGGCCCGACGCCCGAGTGGATCAACGCCTCCAATACCCGTGTGTCCGTCACCACGCCACAGGGCCGGTTCTCGTTCACCCGAAACCGGACCGAAGTGTTCCGCTATCAGGCGGGGTGGGAGCTGTTCTTTTTCACCCTGGACAGCCCCTTCTACGGCAAGTCCGTGATCGAACTGGCCGGACTGGTGGTGACCGCAGACCGGATAGACCCCGCCCGGTCCAATCTGTCGCTTATGGCATCAGGGTTCTGGAACAATGCGATGTGGAGACATGGCGATGTCATGTGGGCGATGTTTGAAACCGTGCTTATGGCGTTCCTTGGCACGATGGGTGCGGCGCTGATCGCCTTGCCGTTGGCCTTTGTCGCTGCATCCAACTTTTCGGTGTTCCGCCCGGTTCGTTTTGCCATGCGGCGGGTGTTCGATTTCGTGCGCGGGGTGGACGGGCTGATCTGGACGATCGTGTTGTCCCGCGCCTTTGGTCCCGGCCCCATGACCGGCGCGCTTGCCATCTTGATCACCGACACCGGATCCTTTGGCAAAATGTTCTCAGAAGCACTTGAAAACATTGACGAAAAGCAAGTCGAAGGCATCCGGTCCACCGGGGCGAACGGGCCGCAGCGGGCGCGCTTTGGCGTGCTGCCGCAGATCACCCCGATCCTGCTGAGCCAGATACTGTACTACCTTGAAAGCAACACCCGAAGCGCGACGGTGATCGGTGCGATTGTCGGCGGCGGCATCGGGCTGTTGTTGACCCAAGCAATAAGCACCCAAAAGGACTGGGAAGAGGTCAGCTATTACATGGTGCTGATCATCTTGATGGTGATGCTGATGGACACGCTGTCGGG
>JAUSPL010000463.1 GCA_030656535.1 Gemmobacter sp. | reverse complement strand
GGATCGCTATGGCTGATCCGACTGCCCCCGCCTCAGTGGGTGTGAAGAAGCCCGAGAAGAGGCCACCAAAAACTGCGAGCGCCAGCACCGAGGCGGGAATGATGAGGCGCATCGTGCTCAGTCTCTCGCGCAGGGAAAACTTCTCGGTGACCCGGGGTGCGGCCTGAGGTTTCGTCACCGTCCAGATCAGGATGACGGCCGTGTACGCTATGGCGGTCAGGACGCCGACGGCGGCGCCACCAAGGAATAGGTCGCCGATCGGCTGTTCCGCCATGATCCCGTAAATGATGAAGATGATGCTGGGCGGAATGAGCGCGCCTATGGTGCCCGCAGCCGCCACCGTCCCCGAGGCCAGTGCCGCGCTGTAGTTCGACTTCATCATTTCAGGGATGGCGATGCGTCCCATCGCGGCGGCGCAGGCGACCGAGGATCCCGAGATCGCGGCGAAGCCTGCCGTGCCAAAGACGCTGGCGATGGCCAGTCCGCCGGGAAGACGCGACAACCAGACACGCGCCGCCTGAAACAGCCCGTGGGTAATTCCTGCGTGGAAGCAGAAAAAGCCCATGAACAGGAACATCGGAACCGAGCTGAGTTGCCAGCTGGCGGCAAAGCTGTAGGGCGCGGCCTTTAACGTGCTGATCGCAGCGGGCAATCCGATCAGGGCCCAGATACCTCCGAAGGAAACTGTGATCAGCGCCACACCGATCGGGATGCGCATCAAGAGCAGCACGAAAAGCGAGAGCAGGCCGAAGGCACCGACGACTTCATTCATGTTTCTTCTCTCCAGGCTAATGTCCCGCGTTGCACCAAAGCGGTCACGAGGGCGCCGTGGTATTCTTGATGGCCTGAAGGACAGAATTCAGGAACTGAAGGAGGGTGTAGACGGCGATCAGGCCGTAGCCGATCACTGGCAGGAAGTACCCTGGCCAGATTGGAAAACGGATGCCGTACTCGATGATGAACGCCTGGGCGCGGAACTTGGACATGGCCTCGGCCAAGCCGTAATAGGCCATGAGGACGAACACGCATGTGGCGACCAGAAAGGCGAGACTGGTCAGAAAGCGCTTCACTCCATTCGACAGCCGGTCGAAGACCACATCCACCGAGATGTGCTGGTCATAGTGCTGCACCAGGATCAGCGGCAGAAACGTGATGATCGGCATGTATATGTTCGAAACGATGGTGATCGTTCCGGGCAGGGGGCGATTGAGAAGATTCTTCGCGAGAACGTCTACCGTGACATGGGCGATCATCAGGGCGGTCGTCGTTCCAGCGAAGATCAAAATCATCCGCTCGAAGAACATCATGGAACGATTCAATACCATTGTGGGGGCCTCGTCATCGACTGTGTGCAGCGCCTTGGTGCCGATGCCCCGCCCGGTGACCAGGCAGGGCAGTCTGAGTGTCGGACGTCCGGGCGCCTCAGTTCATGCCATAGGTCGCGGGTTCGATCCGCGAGAAGATTTCACGGGTGAACAGCGCCACCAGCGCGTCGCGGTCGGTCCCGATGCCATTGGTAAGACCTTTCCACCGCTCAATGAGTTCGGCAGAGAGCTGAATCTTGCCGTCGACGGCAGTAACGCCGTAAAGATCGGTGAATTGCTTGCTGACGACCGCCAGGTCGCCCTGCACGAACTGATCGTAAGCGGTGCGGGTCCCTTCGTCCATCTCGTGGATCTCGATCCCCGCGGCACGGGCGGCTTCCATTCCGGCCTCAAGGTTGCTGTTCTGGGCGATGACTATATCGGCTACCAGGCCGGAAGAGGCTTCGATCATCGCGGTACGCTGGTTCTCAGTCAGGCCACGCCATGTGTCGAGGTTCACCGTATTGGTAGCAAAGCCCGAGAACACGCCGCCGGGGGCGCCCAGCAGGACGCTGTCGACGACATCGACCAAGCCGTTCGAAACGATGTCCGCCACGCTGAGCATGTTGCAGTCGAGCACTCCTTGCGACATCGCCGGGAAGACCTCGGTCGAATCCATCGGCACCACGGTTGCGCCGGTTGATTCCGCCCAACGGGTGAAATTGGCAGCGCCCGAACGGAAGCGGCGGCCCGACATCTCCGACAGGGTGGACACCTTGTCGGCACAAAGAAGGTCGTAGGTATTTGTCGATCCCGAAGATAGGAACACCATGTTTTGGCTGGCGAACTGCGTCAAGCATTCGGGGCAGTTGAAGAAGACGTACTCCATCATCGCGCCCGATGCGGCGGCGACGATCGAGTCGGTCGGCGTGCCCGAGGTCACCAGCATCGACAGTGTGGCGTGCAGATTCATCTCCGAGAATTCGGCGGGCAAATAGGCGGTCACCAGGAACCCCATGCCAACGACGCCGTCTCGGAGACCGGCGGCGACCTCGCCCTGCGGCAACAGCGCGGCACCGTACCGGCGGATATCGAACTCGCCGGTGGCGTTAAGGGCCTCGATATAGCTGGCAATGCCGATGCTGACTGCGTTCAGGTCCGACTGCGGGTTGGCAAAGCGGATCTCGTCGGCATGCGCGGCGCCGGTCAGGATCGCCGTTGCGCTCACTATGCCAAGGATCGACTGGCCCAACCGGCGGCGCCGGTTGGGCTGCTGGACGTTAAGGTTCATTGCTTCCTCCCAAGATAAACGGAATACGTTTCGTGTCGGCGTGACAGCGCTTGTAAGAACGCGGTCCAACTGGCCACCCCCGCCTCCTGCCGGACAGGCGGCCCACGCCGTCGGTGTAGAGATCAAGTTTGAGCAGAGTTGAGCATTGCGTTGTTTTTTCGACGCTAAACCCGCTTTTATAGTGGCAAGGATGGCCGTCGCGCTGGCAAACTGTCAAGCGCCATGCGCCCCGAACACGCGGCCCTTGGCGCAATGGAGCGTTGCGTGATCCGGGTTCGAGGCACGTGCTCGCATGCCTGACGAGGCGTGAAACGCAGCGTTGCAACCCAAGGCGGCAAGACTTGTTGATGGCGCGGGATGCGACGCCTAATCTGACCTCGAGCGGCCCTTTCGCTCCGCCCCCTAGCGGTCCACGTCTGACGACGCCCCGGCCCGCGTGACGGCAGGCCCGTAGCGACAATCAGCGGAGGACCGATGAACACCCGTAGCGCAGTATCTGACATGACAGCCTGGCAGGTCGATATGGCGAGCCCCCGGCCCGGTATTCGTCAGGCC
>JAUSPL010000458.1 GCA_030656535.1 Gemmobacter sp. | reverse complement strand
GACGAATCCGACCGGATCGGCGTGCGGGTGGTGATCGAGCTGAAACGCGACGCCACGCCGGATGTGGTGTTGAACCAGCTGTATCGTTTCACCCCGATGCAGACCAGTTTCGGCTGCAACATGCTGGCCTTGAACGGCGGCCGCCCGGAACAGTTGACGCTGCGCGATTTTCTGACCCATTTCATCACCTTCCGCGAGGAAGTCGTGGCCCGCCGCACCGCGTTTGAATTGCGCAAGGCGCGCGAGCGCAGCCACATCCTGTGTGGTCTGGCGGTTGCGGTGACCAACGTCGACGAGGTCGTGCGCACCATCCGTGGCAGTGCCGATGCTGCCGAGGCACGTGAAAAGCTGATGACGCGGCGCTGGCCCGCCCAGGATATCGCCGATTACATCAAGCTGATCGACGATCCGTCGCACACGATCAACGAATACGGCACCTACAACCTGTCCGAACTGCAAGCCCGCGCCATTCTGGAACTGCGCCTGCAACGCCTGACGGCATTGGGCGTCAAGGAAGTCACGGACGAATTGGCCGAACTGGCCGGCAAGATCCGCGACTATCTTGATATCCGTGGGTCGCGCGACCGGATGATGGCGATCATTTCGGCGGAACTGCGCGAAGTCCGCGACGCCTTTGCGGTGCCGCGCCGCACGGAAATCGTCGACTGGGCCGGCGACATGGAAGACGAGGACCTGATCGAGCGCGAAGACATGGTCGTCACCATCACCAGCGGTGGCTATATCAAGCGCACCCCCTTGGCCGAATTCCGCGCGCAGCGGCGCGGCGGCAAGGGCCTGTCGTCGATGCAGACCAAGGAAGACGACGTTGTCACCACGCTGTTTGTGGCCAATACCCATACGGCGCTATTGTTCTTTACGACCGACGGAATGGTCTACAAGCTGAAGACCTGGCGCCTGCCTTTGGCCGGACGCAACGCCAAGGGCAAGGCGATCGTCAACATCCTGCCGATCGTTCAGGGTGTCTCCATTGCAGCCCTTATGCCGGTTGATGTCCCCGAATCCGACTGGGAAAGCCTTCAGATCGTGTTCGCGACGTCTGATGGCGACGTTCGGCAAAACGATCTGTCGGATTTCACCAATGTCATGCGCAACGGCAAGATCGCGATGAAGCTGCCCGACGGCGTCAGCCTTGTGAACGCGGCGATTGCGGATGAAAACGACGACGTGATGCTGGTCACGGCGGGTGGCCGGGCGATCCGGTTCCCGACGACCGAAATCCGGGTGTTCAAATCGCGCGGGTCAACCGGCGTGCGCGGCATTCGTCTGGGCAAGGATGACAAGGTGGTCTCGATGGCGATCATCCGTCACTTTGACGCCACCCCCGAGGAACGTGCCTCCTATCTGAAACAGCGCAGGCTGATCGCAGGCGCCCCCGAGGACGAAACCGACGACGAAGAAGACGCCGTCGTCGCGGGCCAGCTGTCCACCGAACGCTATGCCGCGATGTCGGCGGCGGAAGACCTGATCCTGACCATCAGCGCAAAGGGCGCTGGCAAGCTGTCGTCCAGCCATGATTATCCTGTGCGCGGACGTGGCGGCATGGGCGTCAAGGCGATGGACGGCGCGATGCGCGGCGGCGCATTGGTTGCGTCCTTCCCGGTCGAGGTCAGCGATCAGATCATGCTGGCCACCTCGACCGGCCAGTCTATCCGGGTGCCGGTGCAGGGAATTTCGTTCCGGTCGCGCTCGGCCGGTGGGGTCAAGGTCTTTGACACCGGACGGGGCGAAGAGGTCGTGTCCGTGGCACGCATCGCGGAACAGGGCGACGAAACGGAATGATCGACGATCACGGGAACGGTGGCGGGGGTAAGATCGCTTCCGCACCCGACCTTGTCGGCGATCCCGGCCGGCCGGTGGCACAAGATGGGACCGGGCTGTCTGACCGGGCCGATCTGCTGGCCCGCACTGATCTTGCGACCCGGGCGGCAACCGGCGACTGGGCTGTCTATGGCAGCTTTGCGGCCGACCACTTTGCCCCTGGACCAGGGCTTGTCGGACGGGCAACCGGATGGCTTGAGGCGACAATGGCCCAAGATGCCCAGGCGGGGCGCCCCTTTCTGGCCGCCGTCTGCGCGGCAAGACTGGGTCAGGGCCAACCTGCCCCTGGTTTTTTCGCAACAGCCCGCGCGCTGGGGCGCTACAACGGGCCAGACACCGGACCTGTGGCCGCAGAGTATGTCACCACGGAACGCGCCGCCCTGCGCGCGCAGCTTTGTGGCGAATGGCCCGACGCGCCGGATGCTGTCTGGGCCACCGCACGGTATCAATCTGTCCGCGCGGCCCTGCCGTCAGCGCGCTTTCCGGCCCAAAGCTTGCAGGTCCACAGCCTGTCGGACATTGCAGACCGCTATGACGGGTTCATTCTGGACGCCTACGGCGTTCTGAACACCGGGGCCACGGCGATCCCCGGCGCTGTTGCCCGAATCGCAGAATTGCGCGCGCGCGGCAAGCGATTGGTGGTGCTGACCAACGGGGCCAGCCATCCGCGGTCAACTGCATTGGCAAGATATCATGCGTTGGGCTTTGACTTTACCGAGGATGAGGTGATCGCCAGCCGCGATATCGCGGCCACAGCCCTGCCGCCCGGACTGATCGCCGCCATTGCGCCCCAAGGCATCGGGTTCGATGATCTGCCGGGCGACATCCGCGCGCTGGACGCCGACCAAAGCCTGTTGGCCGATGCGGATGCCTTCTTGTTTCTGGGGGCCCAGGGCTGGTCCCCGGCCCGCCATGCGGCGCTTTTTGCGGCGCTGCACCGGCGTCCGCGCCCCATCATCATCGCGAACCCCGACGTCGTCGCCCCGCACGAAGATCACCTGTCGCTGGAACCGGGCCACTTTGCGCATCATCTGGCGCTGACCGGCGCGCCGGTCGGGTTTCACGGCAAACCGTTTGCGCCCGCGTTCGAGGCCGCCCTTGCGCGGATCAACCTGCCGCGCGACCGGGTCGCCATGGTGGGTGACACACTACACACCGATGTTCTGGGTGGCGCGCATGCGGGCTGCGGCACCGTGCTGATTGCCGGACACGGCCTGTACCGCAACCAGACCCCACAGGATTTCATCGATGCAACCGGCATCGTCCCCGATGTGATCGCGCAAACCACCTGACCTGCAGTTGCGGGACCAAGGGTTGGCCTGACGTCCGGGTTTCCGCAAACCCTGTCGGGTTTTTGCGCAATATGGGGGGCGTTGGGGGCCTGCTCACTGGCATTGCGGTCACCGAGCCCCTACATCCTTTCAAACGGAGGCTCCAATGGACGACAACTTGCCGCGCATCATCTATCTGGTCATCCTGTCTGCGGCTGTCGGGGCATGGGTCATGGTGGAATATCGGGGACGGATGGGCCAGATGATGCGCGCGGCGGCGGCATGGGGGCTGATCTTTATCGGTGTCGCCGCTGGCTATGGCTTGTGGGCCGATCTGCGCACCGAACTTGCGCCACGCCAGACCGTGATTGCCGAAGAGGGGCGGATTGAACTGCCCCGCGCGCAGGACGGGCACTATTATCTGACGCTGACCATTCAGGACACGCCGGTCCGGTTCATGATCGACACCGGCGCCAGCACGGTGGTCTTGTCAGATCGTGACAGCGAACGTCTGGGCATCGACCGCACCAAACTTGCGTTTACCGGCAGCGCCCGCACCGCCAATGGTACGATCCGAACCGCGCGTATCACGCTGGACAATGTGGCGCTGGACGGCATCCCTGAAGGCCGCCTGCCGGCTTGGGTGGGCGATGGACCGTTGGATGTGTCGCTGTTGGGAATGGACTACCTGAGCCGGTTCGCCCGGGTCGAAATTGCGCGCGACCGGCTGATATTGCACCGCTGATCCCGCCACTTGTCCCGCCTGTGAAAACGGCCCCGCACAGTTCCCTGGTCGGGGCCGGTCAGTTGTCGATCTTGATCCGATCAGTCTTGCACAGTCACCTTGACCATACGATCAGGATCAGCGACCGAGCCGCTTTGGCCGCCGCCTTTCTTGATCGCGTCAACCACATCCATGCCCTCGATGACCCGGCCCACCACGGTGTACTGACCGTTCAGATGGGGGGCGGGTTCAAACATGATGAAGAACTGGCTGTTGGCGCTGTCAGGGCTTTGCGACCGGGCCATGCCGACCACACCGCGGTCAAACGACACGTCGGAAAACTCGGCCTTGAGATCCGGCATCGGCGACCCGCCCATGCCAGCCCGGGCAAGATCGTCATCGATCTGTTGTCCGATGTGGCAC
>JAUSPL010000427.1 GCA_030656535.1 Gemmobacter sp. | reverse complement strand
TGGGGCGGGATGTGTTAAGCCGCATCCTGCATGGGGCGCGAATCGCGGTTCTGGTGGCTGTGGTGGCGGGGCTCTTGACCGGGTTCATCGGGGCCGGGCTGGGGCTGATCGCGGGCTTCTATCGCGGTTGGGCGGATATCGTCATCTCGCGGCTTGTGGATATCTGGATGGCCTTTCCGCCGGTGTTGTTCGCCATTCTGCTGATCGCGGTTCTGGGACCGGGGCTGATGTCGATCATCATTGCCATTGTGGTGATCGACTGGACCAGGTTTGCCCGGGTGGTGCGGGCCGAGGCGATGACACAAGGCGCGATGGATTATGTGGCCTCGGCACAGGTGGCGGGTCAGCGGCGGTTCGGCACCATGATGAAAGAGATATCGCCAAACGTCTTGCCGACCATCGTGGCGCTTTTGACGCTTGAAATGGGGATCGCTGTGATCGTGGAGGCCATCTTGTCATTCGTGAACCTGTCGATATCGACCGACAGCCCGACCTGGGGCGGGATGATCTCCGAAGGGCGCACATCTGTCCATCAGGCCTGGTGGGTGCTGGTGTTCCCGCTGGTGGCGCTGTTCTTGACGGTGCTGTCGTTTTCCCAACTGGGCGAAGGGTTGAAAGACCGCTTTGATCCGGTGCTGCGATGAGCTTTCTGTCGATCAGAGGATTGTCCGCGGTCGTCAAGGGTGGCCCCCGCCTGCTGCGGTCGGTCAGCATGGACGTCGAGGCCGGTGAGGTCCGCGGGCTGGTGGGGGAATCGGGGGCCGGGAAGTCGATGATCGGCAAGGCCGTGCTGGGCATCCTGCCCCGGTCGGTCGAGGTGGTCGATGGCGAGATATGGCTGGACGGCGTCGATCTGTTGCGGATGCCGCCTGGCGAACGTCGGCGCAAGGTGGGGGCGGTGGCGGCGCTGATCCCGCAGGACCCCTTGACCGCGTTGAACCCGTCGCGCCGGATCGGGCGGCAGATCACCGATCGGCTGGTCGATATTCTGGGCTGGACCCGGGCCGATGCGGACCGGCGCGCGGTCGAACTGCTAACCGAGGTGCATATTCCCGATCCGACCCGCGTGATGCGGGCCTATCCGCATGAATTGTCGGGCGGCATGCGGCAACGGGTGCTGATCGCGTCGGCCTTTGCCGCCGAACCTAAACTGATCGTGGCGGACGAACCCACCACCGCGCTGGACGTGACGGTGCAAAAACAGATCCTGCGGCTGATCAAGGACATGCAGGCACAACATGGCACTGCCTTGCTGTTCGTGACCCATGATCTGGGGGTGGTGTCCAAGGTCTGCGACAGCCTGTCGGTTCTGTATGCGGGCAAGGTGATCGAGCAAACCTCGGTGCGAGAGTTCTTTCGCGCGCCGGCCCATCCCTATTCGGCGGCCCTGCTGGCGGCAACGCCGAAATATACCGACCCCGACGCGGGTCTGCATCCGGTGCCCGATGCGGTGATCGCTGCCGTCCGGGCCGAGGTCGAGGCATCGGAGGTGCGTCATGGCTGATCTTTACCGGGTGACCGATCTGCGGCTGTCCTTGGCCGACATGACGAAAAAGCCGCTGTTCGGGGCCGCGCCGCGCATAGAAATCCTGCATGGTCTGTCATTCGGCATAGCGCGGGGCGAGGTTCTGGGCATTGTCGGTGGGTCTGGGTCGGGCAAATCGACCTTGGGCCGGGTGCTGGTGCGGTTGCTTGAACCATCAGGCGGCAAGGTTGAATTTGACGGGCAAGACATCACGCACATGTCCGAGGACAGCCTGCGCCCGTTGCGCAAACAGTTCCAGATGATCTTTCAAGACCCGATGTCCTCTCTCAATCCGCGCAGGCGGGTCGGGGCGATCATCGGGGCCCCCTTGCGGCTGCACGGTTTCGACGATGTGACCGGCCGGGTCGCGCGGGCGCTGGACCATGTCGGGCTGCCGCGCGGGTTTCGGGACCGCTATCCGCACGAGTTGTCGGGGGGTCAGCGCCAGCGGGTCGGCATCGCACGGGCGATTGCGATGGAACCCGAGTTCATCCTTGCGGATGAGATCGTGTCGGGGCTGGATGTGTCGTCTCAGGCACAGGTGCTTAATCTGCTCAGCGGGCTGGTGCGGGATCTGGGGCTGACGCTGGCGTTCATCAGCCATGACCTGTCGGTGATCCGGCGGCTGTGCGGCACGGTGATGGTGTTGCAGCAGGGACGTATCGTGGAACACTCGGCTACGGCTGATCTGTTCGCGGCGCCCAAGGCCGCCTATACCCGCGAATTGCTGGACGCGATTCCGCTGCCAGACCCCGATCAGGTCTGGGCCTGATCGCCTGACGCCTTCAGATTGCACCTGGGCCCGACTGCGCCTTGGCTGCGACACCGCTATTGGGGAAATTTCGACATGCCAATCCTGCCCGCCATCGACGCCCGCGCCCCTGCTTTGCGCGAAATCTATCGGGATCTGCACGCCCATCCCGAAATCGGGTTTCAAGAAACCCGCACAGCCGCAATTGTCGCGGACCGGTTACGCGCATGGGGCGTTGATGAGGTCCATGTGGGCATCGGAGGCACCGGGGTTGTCGGACTGCTTCATGGCAAGGGGGGTGGCAACCGCCGCATCGGACTGCGCGCCGATATGGACGCGCTGCCCGTGCAAGAGGCAACCGGGCTGCCCCATGCCTCGCAAACCGCTGGCACGATGCACGCCTGCGGACATGACGCCCATACGACGATGTTGCTGGGCGCGGCCGAGTATCTGGCGGCAACGCGGGATTTTGACGGAACGGTTGTCTTGATCTTTCAACCCGCCGAGGAAGGGCTTGGCGGTGCCCGCGCGATGCTGGCCGAGGGGTTGTTTGATCGGTTCCCCTGCGACGAACTTTATGCGCTGCACAACGTCCCGACCGGCAAGCCCAATCGGTTCTCGGTCTATCGCGGGACAGCGATGGCGGGGGCGTCGTTCTTTGACATCGTGCTGAACGGCCAAGGCAGCCATGCTGCCATGCCGGAACAGTCGCGCGATGTGATCGTGGCGGCGACCGCGTTGGTTGGCCAGTTGCAGACCGTGGTCAGCCGGAACCTGTCGGCCAACAAGGCGCTGGTGCTGTCGGTGACACAGATCCACGCGGGGGCTGCCTACAACGTCATTCCCTCGACCTGCTCGCTGGCGGGAACCTTGCGGTTCTTTGACGCCGCCGTTCGCGACCTTGCACAGGCCCGGATGCGGGCGATCTGCGACGGGTTCGCGCTGGCGCACGGGATCGAGATCGAGGTGACGTTCCGCGAAATCTTTAACCCTCTGGTCAACGACGACGCTGCCTGCGATGCGCTGACGGCAGCGGCCCGCGATGTGGTGGGCGACGCCCTGCTGGCCGAAGAGACCGAACCCGCGACCGGGTCCGAGGACTTCGCCGACATGCTGCGACAGGTGCCGGGATGTTACGGCTGGCTGGGTCATGCCGGCACGGCCGCGCTGCACAGCCCGCAATTCGTGTTGGATGAAGGTATCTTGCCGGTGGGTGCGTCGATCTTTGCCCGGGTGGTGGAACAGCGCCTGCCGCTGGCCGCGGGTTAAGCTTGGGCTTGGCATGGGGGGGCGATCGCTTTATCCCTGCGGATAGACAATTGCCCCGCCCCACCACGTCACCCACAATTTCGCCCCTGAGGCCCCATGAAAAAGCAGCTTGCCATGATGCGTGACCCAGCCGCCACCGCCCGCACCCTGTCCGAGGCCCTGCCCTATCTGCAGCGCTATGCAGGTGCGATCGTCGTCGTCAAATTCGGCGGCAACGCGATGGGCGACGAAGACGCAATGGCCGAATTCGCCCGCGACATCGTGCTGATGCGTCAGGTCGGGGTGAACCCGGTTGTGGTTCATGGCGGTGGGCCGATGATCAACGACCTGCTGGCGCGGCTGGGCATCAAGTCCGAATTCGTGCGCGGCAAACGGGTGACCGACAAGGCCACGGTCGAAGTGGTCGAAATGGTGCTGACGGGTTTGGTCAACAAGCGCATCGTTCAGGCGATCATGGACGAGGGTGGTCGCGCCGTCGGCTTGTCTGGCAAGGACGACGACATGATGGTCTGTGTGGCCGACGACCCCGAACTGGGCTTTGTCGGCAAGCCGGTGGAAATGAACGTGCAGGTGCTGCGTGATTTGTTTGCCGCCGGGATCATCCCCGTCGTTGCCCCGGTTGCGACTGGGATGGAAGCGAACGAAACCTTCAACGTCAATGGCGACACTGCGGCGGGCGCCATTGCGGGCGCGCTCAAGGCGGATCGCCTTCTGTTGTTGACCGACGTGTCGGGGGTAAAGAATGCGGCGGGCGAAATCATGACCGCCATGACCCCGGAAGAGGTGCGTCAGATGATCGCCGATGGGATCATCGCGGGCGGCATGATTCCGAAAACCGAAACAGCCCTGATGGCTTTGGATCAAGGTGTCCGGGCTGTGGTGATTCTGGACGGGCGCATCCCGAACGCCTGCCTGTTGGAACTGTTCACCGACCACGGCGCCGGGTCGTTGATCCGGTCTACCGAACCCAGGGTCAAACCGCGCACGGAATGACTTGATCTGCCGTTGCACAAGATTATATTCATTAGACAGAATATGAGGGCGCGATGGAATACGAAACTCTGATCCGCCTGGGTGCTTTTGCCTCGCTTTTCGCGCTGTTTGCCGGGCTTGAGGCGCTGGCCCCGCGCCGACCGCGCGTCGTGCCCCGGCAAGGCCGATGGTTCACCAATATCGCCATTGTGGTGCTGGACACACTTACCCTGCGGGCACTGGCGCTGGTGGTGCCCCTGCTGGCAGTGGGGGCGGCGGTGGACGCGCAGGCGCAGGGCTGGGGCCTGCTGAACGCAGTGGAATGGCCCGCATGGGTTGAAATCGTGCTGGCGGTGCTGTTCTTTGATTTCGCGATCTGGGTGCAGCATCTGGTATCGCACAAGGTGCCGCTGTTCTGGCGTTTCCACCAAATGCACCACGCGGACCGCGACATGGATGTGACCACGGCAATCCGGTTTCATCCAATTGAAATCGCGGCCTCGATGGGGTTGAAGATCGGGCTGGTGTATCTGATCGGGCCCGCGGCGGTTGCGGTGGTGATCTTTGAGGTGATGCTCAATGGGACAGCCCTGTTCAATCACGCCAACATCAGGCTGCCGCTGGGACTGGACGCAGTGGTGCGACGGGTGCTGGTCACACCTGACATGCACCGCGTTCACCATTCCATCCATCGGCACGAACATGACAGCAATTACGGATTTGCGCTGTCAGTCTGGGACCAGATCTTTGGCACCTACGTTGCGCAGCCACAGGCGGGGCACGATGACATGACCGTGGGATTGCAGTGGCAAGACGACCGCCCGACCCGCCTCGTCTGGTCACTTGGCTTGCCGTTCAGGCGCAAGTGATGCTGGACAGGATCAGCGCAGCGGCGGCAGGCCACCGGCTTGCGGTGATGGGCGGGTTTCATCCGGGGCCAGAGGACGGGGCCCCTGCGGGCACGCGCACCTTGCTGCTGCTGGGGCCGATGGAACCGGGACACTGGGACCATCTGTCCGCCCAACCGGAAATGCGCGATGGCAGGCCCGACCCCGTGGACCGCTGGTCGCGGCGGGTGATCGGGCGCATGGCCTGCGATCTGGGTGGCAAGGCGGTGTTTCCCTTCACAGGGCCGCCGTATCACCCGTTTCAACGTTGGGCGCAGGCCACAGGGCGCGCGTGGCAAAGCCCGGTCCGACTGTTGGTGCATGACACGGCGGGGCTGATGGTGGCGTTTCGCGGTGCCCTGGCACTCAGGGACCACCTTGATCTGCCCGCGACGGGGCCAAAGCCTTGCGACACCTGCGCCCGGCCTTGCCTGACCGCCTGTCCTGCGGGGGCGTTGACCGGGGCAGGCTATGATGTCCCGGCCTGTCACGACTGGCTGGACCGCACAGGGCAAGAATGCCTTTCTGCAGGCTGTCTTGTGCGGCGGGCTTGTCCCTTGTCGCAAAGCTATGGCAGGGTGTCAGAACAGTCCGCCTACCATATGAGGCAGTTTCACACATGACCACACTCCGCCTGATCCTGACACGCCACACGAAATCGGCATGGGATGACCCGACACTTGCCGATCACGACCGCCCGCTGAACGCGCGCGGCCTCCGGTCGACGGCCTTGATCGGCGCATGGCTTGCCTCGCGGGGCGATGTGCCCGGTGAAGTGCTGTGCTCGGACGCGCTGCGGACCCGCCAAACCTGGGAAGGTATCGCGCCGCATCTGACCGGTGCGCCTGCGGTCACCCTCAAACCAGCGCTGTATCACGCCGGGCCGGACGTGATGTTGGCGGTGCTGCGTGGGGCCACAAATCCCTGCGTGATGATGTTGGGCCACAACCCCGGCATCGCGGAGTTCGCAAGCCGTATTTGCGCCCGCCCGCCGGTAGACCCCGATTTCAACAGATTTCCGACCGGGTCGACACTGGTGGTGACGTTTGAACAGGCAAACTGGGCAGATGTCGTATTTGGGGCCGGTGCGGCCTTGGATTTCGTGACGCCGGATGCGCTGGCGTCCTGACGCAGGCGACGCCAACCACCACATCCGAAACGGGAATCGGCGATATTCCGCTTGTGTTTGTGATCTTGACGTGAAGGATCGTCTTCTACGCTGATGCGGGAAAAGCGCAGGCGGGGGGATTGGGGATGAACGACAGCGGGGCCGGCAGGGGCGCGGAACACGGCATCCGGGTTCAGCTGCTGGGGGGCTGCGACATTGTCGGACCGGAGGGGGCGCTGCTGTCCCTGCCGTCGCGCAAAGCCCGCGCGCTTGTCGGTCTGTTGTCGGTGTCTGACGGCATGTCCTTGCCCCGCGAACGTATCTGCGGCCTGCTTTGGGCCGAAACCGGCGAAGAACAGGCCCGTGCGTCGCTGCGCCAGTCGATCAAGCTGATAAAGCAGGCGCTTGGCCCCGATCTGGAAGGCTGCGTCATCAGCGACCGTTTGGCCGTCGCGCTGGACCGCGCGAAGGTCGGGTCCGACGTCGGTGAACTGCTGACGCGGATCGCGGACGAGGACTTGTCCAGCCCGTCCTTGTTGCGCAGCGAATTACATCTCAGCCTGTTGGCCGGGCTGGAAAATCTGGACGAATCCTTTGACGCATGGCTTGCGGTCTGGCGTGAAACGGTGCGACGCCAATTGCAGACGGTGCTGGAACGCGGAATGCGCCCCGACCGCGATGAGGACCACCGCACCCTGGCCGCCGCCGCGCTGCTGGCGCTTGACCCGGCGCACGAGCCTGCCGTGCGGTATCTGATGGGCGCAAGGGTCGCTGCGGGCGACCGCCCCGGTGCCTTGCGGATGTACGATGCCTTTCGTGCCCGCCTGCGCGAAGATTACGACGCGGCACCCGAACCCGAAACCGACGCCGCCTTTGCCGCGATCCGCGACGAGGCCACCCGCCCTGCCCCGGCAGTGCAGCCGTCGCTGCAAATCAATCCGCATCAGGTAACGGTGATTTCGGTGCTGGAGGTGCCCTCTGGCGACCCCGACGCCGATGCGGCCAATCACGTTTTTGCCACGGGTCTGCGCGGAATGCTGGCCCGGTTTCGCAACTTGACTGTGGTCAGCGTGGACCCCGACAAACGCCCTGATGGCGGTCCTGCCATCAGCTATCTTTTGCGACTGGTCCCTATGACGGCCAAAGGCGAGGTGTCGCTGTCGGTGCACCTGACCGACCGGACCAGCGGCGCCACGGTTTGGTCAAACGTGGTCAATCTTGATGCGACCGCTGCCGCCGCAAGCCGGGAAACCGTTCTGCGCGGGGTATCGGGCGCGCTGGATGTCTATCTGTCGCAGGCCCGGCTGGCGCAACTGCGCCTGCGCGAACCTCAAAGCCTGTCAGCCTTTGAAAAATGGATGCGCGGTCAGCAATTGCTGGATATCTGGCAACCCGAGGCAGACGCGCGGGCCGAGCAATTGTTCCTTGAGGCGCTGCACACGTGGCCTGACCATGCGACGTTGCATGCCAATCTGGCCGACCTGTATAACACCCGCCACATTGTCTATCCCGGCGTGATGCGCAAACCGGAACTGGAACGCAAGGCGATGCAGCTGGCGCGCCGGGCGGTCGCATTGGACCCTTTGGATCCGCGCTGCCATGTCACGCTGGGCTGGTCTTTGGCGATGGCCGGGCGGGTGGAACAGGCCGCCCATTCGTTCATGCGCGGGCATGACCTAAATCCGGCCGACCCCGCCATCGCAATGTCAGCGGCGCATGGGCTTGCTATTCTGGACCGGCTGCCGGAGGCCTTCAGGCTGTGCCGCGCGGCATTCACGCTGCACCCCAGCCCGCCCTGGTCGTTCTGGGGTTTTGAATCCAACCTGCGGTTCCTTGCGGCCGACTACGCCGGGGCGGTCGAAGCCGCCGACA
>JAUSPL010000420.1 GCA_030656535.1 Gemmobacter sp. | reverse complement strand
TTCCGCATCGTTACAAAAGCTTGCGCCGTCCGGCTTTTACCTTGCTCTGCGAGTGGGATTTTACACACCTTCGCAGGAAATGAACACATTTCCTGACGCGTGGATAGAGTTTTATACATCTCGTGCCCTCGCCATCGAAGACCCTTACCTGCGTTGGACACAGATCGGCGACGGCATCCGGCCTTGGAGCGCGCTGTCGAGCGAGAGGACCAATTTGGTTCAGCAGGCCTATCGCGATTTCGGCCTTCTTTATGGTGCGACGGGCTGTATCCCCCCCGACCCAGAGCGGCGCACCAGAAGTTACGGCCTGTTCGCACGACAGGACAGGGACTTCCTGCCCGAGGAACTTGAGGAACTCATGCAGATCCTGCGGTCCTTGCATTCGGGTGACACGCGCGCACTGACACAAGCGCAGATCGAAGTCTTGCGAATGATGGCCCAAGGTCACACACAAAAGGTGATCTCGCACGAGTTGGGCATTTCCGTTAGCGCGATCAAGGAACGGCTGAAGGGCGCAGCACGCAAGCTGGATACAAAAAGCACCCGACAGACGTTGACTGTGGCGGCCGAACTGGGCCTGATCTAGTCCTTCCACGCAGTCCCAAGACCTGCCGAACCACAAGCCCATCGAATTGTAACAGCAGATTGCCGTACAGCGCGAATTGCGCCACAGTGTGAAAAAGCGCCTCGCCCGAGTGCTTTTGATCTGACCCATACCGAAGCGAGCCACCAGATGGACATCATCGACCTCAGCACAGTCGAGCGCGGCGAGGAAAACTACCTCGGGTTCATTGACCAGCTTTGCCAGAAGCTGGAGCTGGACTACGCGTCCTATGCGACCACCAGTCCGATTTCGGGGGCGGTTCAAGGATATGCGAACTATCCCGATGCCTGGAAAATGCACTACATGCGGCGCAACTTGCAGCGGATCGACCCGACTATTCACACCGCTGCCCTCAGCATTGCCCCGGTCGACTGGTCCCGGTTTGAACGCAACGAGAAATTTGATGCTGTCTTTTTCGCGGCCAACGACTTTGGCGTCTGCAAACAGGGCATAACCGTGCCAATCAGGGGTCCCTACGGTGACCGCGGCATGCTGAGCGTCACCAGAGATTGCAGCGCCGAAGAATGGGCGATGCTGAAGCGCAAGATCATGGGCGACCTACAAGTCGCGGCAGTCCACCTGCATGACGCGGTCATGCAATCCGACCTGATCAGCCGGGTCATGCGCTTGCCGCGCATGTCGGCGCGCGAAAAAGAAGTGCTGCAATGGTCAGCCGCGGGCAAACATCAACAAGATATCAGCGACATCTTGATGATCTCACCGCGGACCGTCGAAATTCACCTGCGCTCTGCGCGGGAAAAGCTGGGTGCCTTGACGACCGCCCAAGCGGTAGGCCGTGCTATCGGCCTCGGATTGATCTACCCCTCATAGATCCTCGCTTCGCGCAAAGGTTGCCGCCACAGCATCTCACTCGTCTATAAGGGTTTCCCCGTATAGCGATCGCGGATGTATGGGCGCATGGTTTTTCAAACACATCGTAAGGAAACAAGATGATCACGATCGTCGATGCCATCAACGCAGCCCAGCACAAGCACTTGCTGGGCGAAATGTTCAAGCTGCGCGCACGTGTCTTTGCCGACCGACTGGGATGGGCTGTCAATGTCCAGAACGGAATGGAATCGGATATGTTCGATAAACTGGACCCTGCCTACGCCATCAGCACCAATGATGACGGTGAAGTTGTGGGTTGCATGCGTCTGCTGCAAACCACCGGACCGCACATGCTGTCGGACATTTTTGCCTGCCTTTTGGACGACGAGCCCGCTATCCGCAGTTCGCGGGTCTGGGAAGCGACCAGATTTTGCGTCGACACCACCCGTCTCAGCGGCACAGGAACGCGCAACTCGATCTCTTATGTCACCAGCGAAGTGATGATCGGCTCGTTCGAATACGCGATGGAAGCAGGGATCACCGATGCGGTCGCCGTCATCGACCCGGTGATGGACCGCGTGATGCGCCGGTCCGGCAACGCCCCGAGCGACTATCTCGGCTCGCCCAAACCGATGGGCAAAGTGACCGCCTTGGCAGTGTTGATGGACTGCTCGCCCGAACGTATCAACCGGCTGCGTGACTTTGCGGGAATCCGGCATGACGTTTTCGATCGTCAATCGCAAATGGCCGACTGACATGGGCGCAATGCTGGGGGGGCGCAAGACAGACAGTTCGACCATCTGGCACCGGCACCCCCCCACGGCCCAGCGGACTCCGCGTGCAGGCGCATCACTCTTGCAAGACAAGAGGGTGCTCGTGGCTGATGACAACCGCACCAACCGATATCTCTTGCGCCTTCTCATGGGCCGAGCAGGTGCAGAGGTGACCGAGGTTGAAGACGGCGCGCAAGCATTGGAAGCTTGGGTCCCGGGGCGATTTGACATACTGCTTTTCGATATCATGATGCCGAACATGTCCGGCGTTGACGCGCTCAGGGCTATTCGCCAGCGCTCTGTTGCCCGGACGTTCAAAGAGGTCGCAGTCGCGGTGACGACGGATTTCACACCGGCCTCTCTGGAAACTTACCGGCTCGCAGGGTTTGATGCCTGCGCCTATAAACCCGTGTCTCCAGGCGATTTCATCGCCTTGTTGGAGGACGTCTGTACTTGCAGACCAAACCACTGATCTGATGATCCGCGCTTTGGGTTGGTCATGCGGCAGACCATGGCGGCAATGGTCGCAAGGGGGCCGCTAGTTTTGACCTGCCAGCGTGCGCATGAGCCTGTCTGCGATCTGCTGCGGTGGCGTCGAACACCAGGTTGCATTGATCTTGATCGCCAGCTTGCCGTTTGAAGGCGGCGCAAGCTTCAGCCCCGCCGATTGCGCCGCTGCATCAAGTGCAGCCGCCGCCAGACTGGTTTCGATCAAGAACGTGTTTGTGCCATCGGCAAAGACCGTAATGCTGGCCCCCGCTGCCCGCAAACCCTGTTGAACTTGTTCTCCGGTCTCCCTAGGCTCTTGCCGGATTTGCTTTTGCTGCGGCAAAGCCGATGCCGCAAGCACCGCCGCGGGCCACATCTGGTAAAGGCCGCCACCAAAGTGTTGTCGGTCGTGGTACAAACCGTCCAGCATCGCCGCAGGCCCCGCGATGATGCAGCCAAATGGGGCACCCAAGTATTTGTATAGTGACAGGCTTTGTTGCGCAAATCGGTTGAGGGATTCATGTTGTGAATCCAGTGTGGTAGCTGGGCCGCATGAGCAAACCGACACCTCCGACCTACAAAACGACGAACTGGACTGCCTGCAATGCGGCGCTGACGATATGGTTCGATCCCGAGAT
>JAUSPL010000414.1 GCA_030656535.1 Gemmobacter sp. | reverse complement strand
TGATGCGGCGGCGTCGTGCGGCCGTCAGGCCACGATGGCCCAGACGAACCGCAGACAGACCGAGGCCAGAAACAGGCCAAACGCGATTTCCAGCGTGCGCCGTTTCAGATGGTGAGCGATGCGCACGCCCAGGTTCGCGGTCAGAACCGTGGTCGGCACAAACAGCGCCACGCCGATCAGCGAGACATACCCGATGCTGCCAGGCGGCAGATTGGGCTGTCCCCAGCCCGCGGCCATGTATCCGATGGTGCCCGGAACGGCGATCAGCATTCCGATCCCTGCCGATGTCGCCACCGCCTGATGGATGGGTCGGCCATGCAACGTCATGATGATATTCGCAATTTGCCCGCCCCCGATCCCCATCAAGGACGAAAGCAAACCGATCACGCCGCCATAAGCCTGCAACTTGGCGCCTTTTGGCAAGTCGCCGGAAAAGTTCCATCTGGTGGTGCCAGACAACAGCTTTATGGCATTGACCCCCGCCACAAGCACAAACACCGACTGGAACACCAATGGGCTGGCGTAGCGCGCGATGGCTGCACCGACCAGAACGCCCAGCGTGATCGGCAGCGCCCAGGACTTCAGCAGTTGCATGTCCACCGCGCCGCGTGACCTGTGGCCCATGAAGGACCGGATCGAGGTCGGCAAGATGATCGCCAGCGACGACCCGACGGCCAGCGGCATACGCACGTCATCGGCATAGCCCAGAAATCCAAAGGTTTCATACAGAACCGGCACGATCAGCGCGCCGCCCCCGACCCCGAACAGCCCGGCCAGAACCCCGGTCAGCGCCCCAGAGGCCAGCAAGATTACGGCAAGCGTCAGCATTTCAGGAGAAAAGATCATGTTCGTCGTCCGGTTGGGGCAGGCTGGGCGGACCCTGTCGCAGCCGCGCGGCCGGGTCAAGGGCGACTGGGTGGCTCTCTTTGGATCAATCGCGCTTGGTCTGTGTCCGGCGGCTTGTGGTCGGACCCGGCGCCAGCCTTGTGCTGGCGGGGTGATCTGACCCCGCCCAGGCTGTTCTGCCGGGGCGAACGTGGGCCTGGATCTGTGCGCAGCTTGTCTGCGGGCTGTCCGCATCACTTGGGCGTGGCGTGTTCCTGGTGCGTTTCTACCGGGGCAGGGTGGTCTTGCGCCGGGGCGCGAAACAAGCGACGCAGCAAGATCGGGGTCAGGTACATCGGAATCTGATAGCACCCTATGAACAGCAAGATGGGGTCAGTGACCGCAGCGGGCAGCGCCGCCAGAAACAGCGCGATGTTCCGGTTTCCCGCGATAATGGCAAACGGGACCCGCGCGGGTGCCAGCGTGCCCCGCGCAAGGACCGCAGCGGCGGCAATCTGAAGTCCGAAATTCGCGACAAATGCTGCGGCCAGCCATCCGGCAAAGGCGGCCGGGGTGTGTCTGATCGCCGGGCCCACCGCGGACATCAGGGCCACAACGACGATTGCCATAGTGATGGCCGACAGGCCGTCGATGGCCTGAATGGCGCGGGTCCCCGGTGCCGGCATCGCCCATGCCCGGATCGCGAACCCAAGCCCGCCCGAAACCGCAATCACCGCCAACAGCCGACCTGACGCCACTGCGACCTCGGCCAACGTCCCCAGTTGCGGCAAAAGCCACAGAACCGGCAGCACCGTCAACGGCAGCAACATGGTGCCCAGGATCAGCAGACGCAGCGCAGGAGTCGGATCGTTGCCCGTCATGGCGGTCAGGTTCGGGCTGCCCGATATCGCCGGCGCCGACAGCATCAGCACCAGCGCCATGGCCAGCGGGGTCGCTTGCCAGCCCCCCAGCAGGGCCACCGCAACCGCGATCAGCGGCAGCACCAGCTGATAGACCAGGGCCAGCGTCAGCGTGCGCGGCAGATCGGCCAATGCCCCGAACGCGGCGCGCGGACCGATGCGCAAGGCCGCCAGAAACAGCAAGGCTCCGACCAATTCCGGCAGCCAAGGCTTCATGGATGCGGCAACCCCCGGAAGCGTCATGCCCGCGACCAGACCCGCGACCAAAAGCCACCGCCCTTGTCGCGCCGCCCATTGCAAAGGGGCCCCTAAAAGTTCCAAAGCAGCCCCCGCAAGATCAAGATCACCGCCGCCGCCCCGGATATGCTCAGCAAAAAGGGACGGTACCGGGTGTCAAACCGACCCCGCATCCTGCGCCCGATGATCGTGCCGACCACCATGGGTGGCACCATCATCGCCGCCAGCCAGATTTCCCGCCACCCCGCATGCCCTGACGCGTGGAGTGCGGCCAACGACATGGCAACCCCGATTGCGAAAAACGCTCCTAGGGTGGGGCGGGCGTCCGCAGAGGATCGCGACTGGTATATCATGGCAAGCGGCGGCGCGCCTACCGAACTGATGGTAGCCATCAGCCCCGAAACGGCGGCCATTGCAACCAGCGAAACCCGGTTGAATTCCAGCCGCCAGCCCCCTAGCGACAGGACGACGGCTACCCCGACCATCAGACCGAACACCAGTGAGAACATCGCGCCACCGCCAATCCAGTCGAGCACCAGCAGCGCAAGGGCGATGCCGACAACACGCCCCGTCAGGCCAACCCCAACCTCGGACCAGATGACGCCGCGGCGATCTGACCACGCCCCGTATGCCGCAGTGGCAAACCCCATCCATAGCGTAGGCACCGGCACCAGTTCGGGCGCGATCAGGGCAAGAAGCGGGGCCGCGATGACCGCATAGCCCATGCCCAGCCCCGCCTGAACGATGGCCCCCATCACCACGATCACAGCGACGCCAGCCATCATCCATGGCTGCGAAGCAGCAGAATACACGGCGTCCAACGTGGTGTCCTTTCAGGTGCCTGGGGTTTGGCGGATGTTGTCAGGCAGCCACGTTGCAATCTGCGGAAAGGCGATCAGCACAAAAACCATAAGCACCATGATCAGGAACATCGGGATCGCCGCCTTGGCAATGAATGGCATTTCATGCCGCGTCATCCCCTGCAATACGAACAGGTTGAACCCGATGGGCGGTGTGATCTGCGCCATTTCCACGACGACCACGATAAAGATGCCAAACCAGATCAGATCAATGCCGGCGGCCCGGATCATCGGCTCTACCACAGCCATTGTCAGCACGACCGATGAGATTCCGTCCAGAAAGCAGCCAAGGATGATATAGAACACCAGCAAGGCCATCAGCAGCTGGAACCGAGACAGATCCAGCGACTGGATCAAATCGGCAAGCCCCCGCGGCAACCCTGTGAACCCCATCGACAGCGACAGAAACGACGCGCCTGCCAGAATCAACGCGATCATTGCAGACGTACGGACCGCCCCAAGCAGGCTTTCGCGAAACGTGGCCCACCCCAGCGAGCCTTGACCCGCCGCCAGAACCAGCGACCCGACGACGCCCAGTGCTGCTGCCTCGGTCGCGGTCGCTAGCCCCAGATACATCGACCCGATCACCACAACGATCAGCGCCACCACGGGCAGCAAGAAGCGCGAGTTAGCTACCTTTTGACCAAAGCTCATGTCCGGTTCTGGCGTCGGTTTCCAGGTTTTCGACAGTTTGGCATAGATCATCACATAGGTCATGAACATCGCCGCCAGCACCAGGCCAGGGAACACGCCCGCCATGAACAGCTTGGTGATGCTTTCGTTTATGGTCACGCCATACACGATCAAGGTCAGTGACGGCGGGATCATCAGTCCCAGCGTGGCCGCGCCTGCAAGCGTTCCGATAATCATTTCCTCGGGGTAGCCGCGTTTGCGCAATTCAGGGATCGACATCTTGCCAACGGTGGTCAGCGTTGCAGCGGACGACCCCGATACCGCGGCAAAGATGGTGGACCCCACGATGTTGGTATGCATCAGCCCGCCCGGCAGACGCGCCAGCCAAGGTGCAAGGCCTTTGAACATGTCCTCGGACAATCGCGTTCGATACAGGATTTCACCCATCCAGATGAACAACGGCAATGCGGTCAGGGTCCAGCTGGAGGCGGACCGCCACACGACGGTCAACATGGCATCCCCTGCCGGGCGAGTCGTGAACAGCTCCATCCCGACCCATGCGACACCCAGCAGCGCAAGCCCGACC
>JAUSPL010000411.1 GCA_030656535.1 Gemmobacter sp. | reverse complement strand
CGCCAGGTCCAGAAGCTGTCGCGCGGGTCCGGCCCGCGCCGTTCGGTCAGCCCGGCCATCGCGCGCTGAAATCCGTGCGAATGAAGGTTGACCGGCGCGGGCAACAACACGCCGACGCGGTGCGCCCCCTCGGGTGCCGGGCCAACAGCGACCGACCCGATCCGGGTACCATCAAGCTGGACGACCACGTTCCTGGCCCACCCGTCGGGCAACAGCGCCTGTTCCGCCCAGATTGCAGTCATCGCACCCCCCCGATTGACAGGATTAATATGTCTATACATAATACCTCCGAGCCGAGGGGAATCAAGATGAAAATCACCGCCGCCACCGTTCTGGACAACGCCCTTCTTGCCCTTCCGGGTGGGGTGACGCCCGGATCCATCGCGATTGACCGGGGCTGGATCATCGCCATCAACGCCCCACCCAAGGGGTGGCGGCGCATTGATCTGAAAGGCCGCCTTGTCACCCCCGCCTTAGTCGATTGCCACACGCACATTGTCCACGGCGGCCACCGCGCGCTGGAGTTCGAGCAGCGCCTGCAAGGTGCCAGCTACGAGGACGTCGCACGGGCAGGGGGCGGTATCGTCTCCACCGTGTCCGCCACCCGAGCCGCAAGCCTGGACGCCCTGATCGCCCAAAGCCTGCCACGGGTCGACGCCCTGTTGGCCGAAGGCGTATCGTGCATCGAGGTGAAATCCGGCTACGGGCTGGACATCGATACCGAATTGCAGATGCTGCGCGCGGCGCGTGCCATCGCCACGCTGCGCCCGGTCCGCATCCGCACCAGTTTTCTGGGCGCCCACGCCACGCCGCCCGAGTACCGTGGGCGCGAAGATGCCTATCTGACCGACATTTGCCTGCCCGCGCTGCACGCGGCCCATGCAGAGGGTCTGGTGGATGCGGTGGATGCCTTTTGCGAAGGGATCGCCTTTTCGGTCGCGCAAACCGACCGGGTGTTTCAGGCCGCGCGCGCGCTTGGGCTGCGGGTGAAACTTCACGCGGAGCAACTGAGCCATCTGGGCGGTACGCAACTGGCGGCCCGTCATCGGGCGCTGTCTGCGGACCATCTGGAATACGCCGATGACGACGACGCCCGCGCGCTTGCGGCCTCGGGCACGGTCGCCGTGCTGTTGCCCGGCGCGTTCTACGCCATTCGCGAAACGCGGGTGCCCCCCGTTCAGGCCTTTCGCAATCACGGCGTGCCGATGGCCATTGCCACGGACTGCAACCCCGGATCATCCCCGATGACGTCGCTGCTGCTTGCGATGAACATGGCTTGCACCCTGTTCCGGCTGACCCCGTCCGAGGCGCTTGCCGGTGTGACCGCCAATGCCGCCCGCGCGCTTGGTCTGACGGACACCGGCACGCTTGCTACGGGTATTCGCGCCGACATCGCGGTCTGGACCGCCGAAACCCAGGCCTAGCTTTGAGATCGTTTTGGCTTTAATCCGCTGCATGCCCGCATTTTCGGAGCCCAAGCATGACCCTGATCCTGACGCCCGGTGCCGCGACGCTTGCGCAGCTTGAAGCCCTGTGGCGGGATGGCACCGCAGTCCGACTGGACCCTGCCGCGCGCCCTGCGGTCGAGGCAGCCGCCGTGCGGGTGGCGCAGGCCGCTGCGGGCGACACCGCCGTATACGGCGTCAATACCGGGTTTGGCAAACTGGCATCGGTCAAGATCGCGTCCAAGGACACCGCCACCTTGCAGCGCAACCTGATCTTGTCGCATTGCTGCGGGGTGGGCGACGCGCTGGATACCGCGACCACCCGGCTGATGATGGTCCTGAAACTGCTGTCGCTTGGCCGTGGCGCATCGGGCGTGCGTTGGGACATCATCGCGCAAATCGAAGCGATGCTTGCGGCGGGTGTCACCCCTGTGGTGCCGGCCCAGGGGTCGGTCGGGGCGTCGGGCGACCTTGCGCCGCTGGCCCATATGACCGCTGCGATGATCGGCGAAGGCGAGGCCGTATTCCGGGGCAACCGGATGCCGGGCGCCCAGGCGCTGGCCGAGGCGGGGCTGACCCCCGTTACGCTTGGGCCAAAAGAGGGGCTGGGGTTGATCAACGGCACCCAGTTTTCCACCGCGCTGGCCTTGGTCGGGTTGTTTGACGGCTGGCGCAATGCCTGCGCCAGCCTGGTCACGGCGTGCCTTTCAACCGACGCGATCATGGGGTCTGACGCGCCCTTGCATCCACAAATACACGCCTTGCGTGGGCACAAGGGCCAGATCGACGTTGCCGCCGCCATGCGCGGGCTGATGCACGGCAGTCAGATCCGCGACAGCCACCGCGACGGCGATACGCGGGTGCAGGACCCCTACTGCATTCGCTGCATGCCGCAGGTCGCAGGCGCCGCCATCGATATCCTGCGCTTTGCCGCCACCACCTTGGAAATCGAGGCCAACGCCGTCACCGACAACCCGCTGGTGGTGGAAGGCGGCATCATCTCGGGCGGCAATTTCCATGCCGAACCCGTGGCCTTTGCCGCCGACCAGATCGCGCTGGCGCTGGCAGAGCTTGGCGCCATTGCGCAGCGCCGGGTGGCCCTGATGGTGGACCCCACGCTGTCGCACGACCTGCCGCCCTTTCTGACGCCCGATCCCGGCCTGAACTCTGGCTTCATGATCGCCGAAGTCACCACCGCCGCGCTGATGAGCGAGAACAAGCACCTTGCCAATCCGTGCTCGACCGACAGCACCCCCACCTCGGCCAATCAGGAAGACCATGTTTCGATGGCTGCCCACGCGGCACGTCGCCTGATCAAGATGAACGAAAACCTGTCCGTCATTCTTGGCGTCGAGGCGCTTTGCGCCGCCCAGGGGATCGGGTTTCGCGCCCCGCTGACCACCTCGCCCAAGCTGCAGTTTGCGCTGAACGCCATCCGTGCCGTGTCGCCGCCCTTGCGCGAAGACCGCTATCTGGCCCCCGACA
>JAUSPL010000408.1 GCA_030656535.1 Gemmobacter sp. | reverse complement strand
GGCCTGCTGCATGGCTTCGGCCTCGCGACCAAGATCCTCGACTATGACATCGCGCCCGATGGTCTTGTGGGCAATCTGATCGCCTTCAACATCGGGGTCGAACTGGGTCAGCTGCTTGCCCTGTCGATCATCCTGATCGCGATGGGGTTCTGGCGCAGATCGCCCCGGTTCTGGGGGCAGGCCTATACCGCCAATGTCGTGATGATGTCGGCGGGCTTTCTTCTTGTCTTCTATCAACTGACGGGCCTCGCGCTCTCGTGAAAGGATAAGCCATGTACAATGCACAAAAACCGAACCTTGATGACCTGCCATCCGCGCGTCAGCTTTGGCGTTCCACTGCCATCGCGGCAGGGGCTGCGGCGCTGATCCTTGTTACGGTGGTGTGGCCGTCGGAATACGGTATTGACCCGACCGGCATCGGCGGGGTTCTAGGCTTGGCCGAAATGGGCGAGATCAAGGCCCAGCTTTTCGAAGAGGCGGAAGCCGACCGTCTGATGATGAAAGGTCAGGTCGAGCCACAATCGTCGCTGCAGCCGGGCCTTCTGGACGTGATCTTCGCTGCCCTTGTCGGCACTGCCCACGCGCAGGACGCCCCGGCGGAGGCGCCAGTGTGGAAAGACGAGATCACCTTTGCGTTGGAGCCAAGTCAGGGAACCGAGATCAAACTGGTGATGGAAGAAGGCGCAGTCGCTCCGTTCGAGTGGAGAGTCGAGGGCGGAGAGGTTAACTTCGACCTGCATGGCGATGGATCAGGCAACAACATCAGCTATGAAAAGGGCCGTGCTGTTCCTGAAGCCGCTGGTGAACTGACGGCCGCCTTCACCGGCAACCATGGCTGGTTCTGGCGTAACCGTGGCGATGCGCCTGTCAGTGTGACGCTGCGCGTTGCGGGCGCGTACAGTGATATCAAGCGCTTCGATTGAAGACAGAATGGGTGGCCTGCGGCCACCCATTTCAGCTTTTGGTGCTCCTCCGGGCAAATCCAGCGCACCCGCTTATCGGACACTGACCAGACGGCAGAACCGATGGTCAGAGCGTGGCGTGCCAGCGCCAGGATGGGTGGCCGAATCTTGGGAATGTCGCATCTTCAGGCTTCATTGGCGGTAAGAGGGAATTTGCCCGACTTCATCGTCAGTAGGCGTTTGGGGCGAGGCGGAACTGTTGCGGGCCAGCTCTCACCAAGCAGAAGCGTCCAAGCGATGCGGGCGATGGTGAACGCATCGGATCAGTTGCCTCCCAGCAGATAGAAATGCAGGTAGCCTTGGCCTGTGGTAAAGCCGACATGGCCATGCCCCTCGCGATGCCCCTTACCATGCCCCGCACGGTGGCAGCCTTTCCGCGAAGTCACGATTTCCGGGGTTGCAGTGGGGCGGTGATGTTGCGGGGTTGCGGGACGCCGACGCAAAGTCCGGATATCGCCTGACCAGCGCTTTCCTGGAGTCGTCGCAGTGTTCACACCCGTCAGCAGCCAAATTGCAACAGGCATCTGGATTTTGGGTTACGTCAGCCTGCTGATGGATATCTCGTCCGAGATGATTCACAGCCTGCTGCCGCTGTTCGTGATCACCTCCTTGGGTGCCTGCGCGCTTGTCATCGGGCTGATCGAAGGGCTTGCTGAAGCAACCGCCTTGATCGTCAAGGTGTTTTCCGGGGTGCTGCGCGATTGGTTCGGGCGGCGCAAAGGGTTGGTGCTGATCGGCTACGAGCTTGGTCGATCTTCGCGGCATTGCCAATGTCACTCTGCCACTGGAGCGTCGACCTTGTGATCGCGCGGCCTGATCAGGTCACTGCCGCCGGCTTCGCCCTTCTCATCAGCGCCTTGATGGGTTCGTTGCGCTCGAAGTGGCGTTTCTCTGTGGTGGTCCGCCCGGATATTGACCTGTAGGTTGGCTGCGGCATGTATATTTGATATGTAAACGATCAATATTGCTATTGCAGCGATTGCTTTTAATGCCTAGCTTTCGGGAGAACATTGAATGCATGGTAGAGCATGATCACAGGTCCGCAAATGCGAGCAGCGCGTGCGCTTCTCGGGATAGACCAGAAACGGCTCTCTGAACTGTCTGGCGTGTCCGTTCCGACAATCCAACGGATGGAGACAAGCAAGGGCAATGTCCGAGGCGTTGTCGACAGCCTGACAAGGATCATCGCGGCTCTTGATCAAGCTGGCGTCGAGTTGATCGCCGAAAACGTTGTCAGTTCATCGACTGGGCGCGGTGTCCGCTTCAAGGAGCCGTCCAACCCTGTTCATCCCTGACACTCACCCTGCGACGGTGACCGCCGACAAGTTGCCGACGATCCCGCCGTCTTTTTTTCAAAGTCGCGGTCCATGCCCCAAATCCATACTACGAACTCTCGCGGCGCTGACGTAGCGATGTGCGGCGGACGTGCGCCCCGCACGCATCCTCTATCTGGCATGTCCAGTCGCCTCGGGCACGCCAAGCCAATAAGCAAGGTCGCTGAACGCGCCGCCCTGAGGGCGCATCATGCCTGATCGGCAGTTGTTTCACCGTCGCAATGCCGGTGCCGAGGTTCGGCGAAGGATGGTCATTCGAGCGTTAGCCCGGCCCCGAACTCAGTCTGAGCTGTCCGAATGCCTGGGAATGTCGAATTCGGGCACACTCCACCTCCTTCGTCGGATGGAGCGGGATGGTCTTGTTCGTGCCGCCGAGCGCGTTGGGTGCACGCGGATTTGGGAGAGGCCCCACAAAGCCACTCGCGACGATGGCAGTGAGTAGGATGGGCGTCCGAGGGCATATTCTAGCCAAGGCAGCACGGGCCGCTGACAGAACGCTGGACCCGAGAGAACTGCCCGCAGACTCGACGCATCCTGCAACGGCCGAGGCGCTTTTCGATCAACGCATCCTTCGGATTCTGGGTGCGCGGCGGTACCAACTATTGTTCGCCATTCCATGGTACCCGACTCACATCAAGCGCAGGCGCCCGACGGCTTTCCCCGCCTCTGGCTTTCCATAATCGCGATGGGTGTGACGCTTTACTTTCTGCATTGGTCAATTCTTCAGTGAAACAGAGCAACCGGCCAAATAGCGGACCTTGCCCTCAATCGCAGCATACCATCACGGAGCACGCCAAAATGTCCTTCAAATCATTTACAGGCCTTGCCTTGTTCGCTGTCATGCTTGTCATCTACCTGCAAACCATAGGCGACTTGCCAGAGCCAATGGTCGCTCCAAATTACAGTATCGGGCAGTTGACGCCATGAAAGGAAAGTCAGATCGCTTCGGTTGCGTGTATTCTGCACCCGGGCAAAGCCACGCGCGGCCCTTGGCCCGACCCCCCATTTTCCAACCCCTGTGATCCAGACTTTCATGAAAACCAGACGCCGAATTCTTCGACCATTGCGGACTGCACGCGCGATCGTCGGGCACAGAAGATCTGCGGGCAGCGATCTTGTCCTTGCAACGATCTTGGCTGGCATCGCTGGTGCGGCGAATGCCGGAGGCTTCTTCGCGCTCGGTCAGTACACATCGCATATGACCGGATATCTGTCACAATTGGCTGACAACATCGCGATCCTGAATTACTGGGTCGTTTTTGTAAGTGCCTTTGCCATATCCGCCTTTGTCGCAGGTGCAGGGTTCAGTACAGTCTTGATCAACTGGGCCAGAGACAGCGCCAGCCGCCAGCAATATGCGTGGCCGTTGGCGATCCAGGGTGCCTTCCTGGTTTGCTTTTCCTGGGGTGGGATCTTTACCAGTGAGATCGGCAGGCTTTTTTCTCTGGCTTGCCTGTGTTTCATCATGGGCATGCAGAACGCCACGATCACAAAGATTTCCGGTGCGCGTATCCGGACAACCCATGCTACCGGCATGATCACAGATATCGGCATCGAGCTGGGTCGCGCGGTCTTTTCGACCCTTCGTCCAAAATCGGGCGTTTGCGTGGACCGCCCAAAACTGCGCATCCTTCTGCAACTCGTGACGGCGTTTCTGCTGGGTGGTCTTATCGGTGCAGTCGGATACAGCCATATCGGCTTCTTCTTCTCCCTTCCCCTCGCATTGATCTTGTTGGCCTTGAGCGCTCCTGCGCTGTTTGCTGGTGTTGAGGGCAAATAGGGACGGAAGTGGCTCAGGGCACCAAATCTGGACACATCTTTCACCAGCATGCCCGTTCTTGATCTCGCAACACGCTGTAGGTGTTGAAAGTATTGACCGCGACCGCATGTTTCTGCGAACCTCGGCCTCGTCTGCGGCACGGATTTGAACAGCGTTCGTGTATTCCATAGCAGGTGGGCAAAGCGTCTGGCTTTTTGAAGTGGCCATCGCGCAGGCGGTCAGCCAGAGCATCGCGGTCAGCGAGCCGGCGGCTGGCGGCATCCAGCACCTTGCGAAGGAGTCCAGGGTTCTCTTCGATGTTGAAAGGCGCTGGGCCAGTTGCCCGGCCCGTCAGCGCCGGCTCCGCTTTCAGTCGTCGATGCGTGCATGGCTGGCGACACCGAAGCCGATCAGCGCGACGGGGATTGACACCCAGTGCAGAGTATCGAGGTGGCGTACGCGGGGCAGGTACTGACGGCCTTCAGCTTGTCCTGCGCGAAGGCGGGTGAGGCGAAGACGAGGGCGGCGGCGGAGGCCAGAAGGAAGCGGTGCGTGATCATGGGATAGTCTTCTCAGGAGGAGAGATGAGGGCGCGGCCAGTCGCGCGCGCCAAAGCTGGAGTCCGGGTTGTGATGGATGACAACCGGAAAGCTCACCCCGGAAACCTCCCCCGCGTGCGGTTTGCAAAGGCCACAAGCGACAGCATCACCGGCACTTCGACCAGCACACCCACCACGGTCACCAATGCGGCGCCAGAGTTCAACCCGAACAGGCCGATGGCCACGGCGACCGCCAGTTCAAAGAAGTTCGAGGTGCCGATCAGCGCGCAAGGTGCTGCGATCTTGTGCGGCAGGCGCCAAAGGTACGCCCAGCCGTAGCCGAGCGCGAAGATGCCATAAGACTGGATGATGATCGGCACGGCAAGCAGCGCGATCAACACCGGCTGCGCCAGAATGACCGGTCCCTGAAACCCGAACAGCAGCACCACCGTCAGCAGCAGCCCCGTGACCGAGGCAGGCTTGATCCGGGCGGTAAAGGCCGCCACAGCGCCCTCGCCCCCCTGACGGATCAGAGCGGACCGTGTCACTGCCCCGGACAGAAGCGGGATCACCACATTCATCACCGTTGACAGGATCAGCGTTTCCCATGGCAATGCGTTGTCGGTTTCGCCCAGCAGAAAGGCCACGATGGGTGCAAAAGCCACCACCATGATCAGGTCATTCAGGCTGACCTGCACCAGTGTATAGTTCGGGTCGCCCTTGGTCATCTGCGACCAGACGAACACCATCGCCGTGCAGGGTGCTGCCCCCAGCAGGATCAGCCCGGCGATATATTCCGAGGCTTTGTCGCCGTCGATCAGCCCGGCGAACAGATGTTGAAAGAACAGCACCCCCAGCGCCGCCATGGTGAAGGGCTTGAT
>JAUSPL010000405.1 GCA_030656535.1 Gemmobacter sp. | reverse complement strand
CCCGGCATACAAACTGTCTTCCAGCCCAACACGGACGTTGCCCCCCATGGTGGCCGCCATTGTGCCCATGTTCATCTGATGCCGCCCGCCTGCAAGAACCGACCAACGGTAATCCTTGCCAAACAGCTTGTCCGCGGTTTCCTTCATGAACATCAGGTTTTCCGGCCCCGGCCCGATACCGCCCAGCGTCCCCACGATCAACTGAATGAACATGGGCAGCTTGACGAACCCACGGTCCAGCATGTGCGCCAGGTTATACAGGTGGCCCACGTCATAACACTCGAACTCGAACCGAGTGCCGCCCGCACCCAGCTGTGTCATGATGCTTTCGATATCGGCAAAGGTGTTGCGAAAGATCGCCCCGCGCGATGCCTCCAGATAGGGCTCTTCCCAATCGTGCAGCCACTTGCCCTTGTGCTTCTCGATCATGGTGTAAGTGCCGAAGTTCATCGACCCCATGTTGCACGAACACAGCTCGGGCGAGGCGGCCAGCGGTGCGGTCAACCGCTCTTCGATCGACATGTAGGTTGACCCGCCGGTGGTCATGTTCAGAACGGCATCGGTTTCCGCACTGATGCGGCGCAGGATATCCATCCAGATATCCACGTCGCCTGTCGGGCGCTGTGTCTGCGGGTCGCGCGCATGCAAATGCAAGATCGCCGCCCCGGCATTTGCCGCGTCAATGGCTTGTCGCACGATGGCGTCAGGCGTCACCGGCAGGTAAGGCGACATGGTTGGGGTATGGGTTGCGCCAGTGATCGCGCAGCTAATGATGGTTTTGTCGGCCATGGGGTTACTCCGTGTATTCCAGTCCGCCGCAGATGCTCATCACCTGCCCCGAGATCGGCCGCCCGGCGGGCGAAGCCAAATACATGACCAAGGCCGCGATTTCCTGCGGCTCGACCATGGTTTTCATCGACACTGCCTTCAGGGCGACAGCTGCCATTTCATCATAGGTGATGCCCTTCTGCGCAGCCCGATCGGTGAACACCCGACGGATGCGGTCGCCAGCCACCACGCCCGGCGCGATTGCATTGACACGGATCTGTTCCGGGCCAAGTTCCACCGACAAAGACCGCGCCATCGCGATCACCGCAGCCTTGGACGCCGCATAGGGCGACCGCAGCGGAAAGGCGTACTTTCCGGCAACCGACGCCATGCAGATCAGGCTTGCGCCACCATGGGCCGCTGCCGCAACCTTGAGGTGCGGTATTGCCGCGCGGGCTGTGTAAAACTGGCCATGCACATTGACATCAAAGGTACGGCGCCATGCCTCGGGGTCCATTTCATGCAGGGGTGCCGCAGGTCCGGCGATGCCGGCGTTGTTGATGCAGATGTCCAGCCCACCCATGTCAGCCACAGCCCCGGCGATAAACGCGTCGACCTGCGCCTGATCGGCAACATCACAGTTTTGCGCGACGATGCCCTCGGCGTTGGTCGCGGCAAGCGCGTCCTCCTGAATGTCGCAGACGTGGACCTGCGCTCCAACCGCCTTGAACGCCCGCGCGATTTCCAACCCGATTCCTGACGCGCCTGCGGTGACGATCACCCGTTGCCGCGCCCAATAGTCGTTATCCGTCATGGTTTTGTCCTTGAAGTCACACATGTCATTCAGCGCTTAGAACGGCCAATCCGCCGTCCAGAACAGGCTTGTCCCGCCCGTCGGCATGGGCGCGAAACCGCAGCCCATCGGGTTCTTCCCACACCGAAAGCCTCAGCAGATCGCCGGGGAAGACCGGCCCCGTGAACCGCGCGGCGAACCGGGTCAATCGCGCGGGGTCACCCGCCGCGAACCGCTTCAGCAAGGCAAGGCAAATGGTGCCAAACGTCGCCGCTCCGTGCAGGATCGGTGCCGGGAACCCTGCTGCGCGGGCAAAGTCGGGGTCGATATGCAGCGGGTTGCGGTCGCCCAGCAACCTGAACAGGGCTGCCTGATTGGCAGCCGTCGGCACGGAAAACTGATGATCCGGGGCGCGATCCGGGCAAGAAATCGCCTCTGAGTCCTGGCCCCGGCTGCCGCCGAATCCCCCGGCGCCGCGCACGAACAAGCTGGACAGGCTGTCAGAAACCAACTGCCCCTCATGCAGCACCTGCATCCGCTGATGTACGATCCCACCGCGCCCTGCGCCCTTGTCGGTCAGCCCGACGATGTCGGTTTCCACCGTCACGGTCGCGGCAGAGGGTACCGGCGCGGCAAACCGGATATCAAGGCTGCCATGAACCACCAGATCCAGCGGAACACGTGCAACCTCCAGCCAGTTGTCATCGAATCCGAGCATCTGCACAAAACTTGGCACGACCCGCTGGTTCGATTCGTACACAAACGGCAGATCATCCGCATCGGCACCACAGGCCAGCGCGTACAGAATGGTCTCGCGGTCACCATAGGGAACATCACGAGCGGGAATCGTCACGGACATCAAATGGTCAGCCATGAGGATCAAGGGGTTTCCTTTCTAGTCAGACAGCTTCAGCCTGACCTTAGCATGGCAACACGGGTCAAATATTGCAACACGATTTCAATATGTGAAAGCAATTTTGGATTGATCAACATCGGATGCGCAGTATCTTTGCTTGACAGATGGTCCCGTTTCTCAAAATCTGTGTTCAAATATCGAAACGTATCTGGCTTCAGAACAGCGTCGCCGCTGCCCCAAGGACCACGCGAGACCACCATCAGATGTCAGCAAGCACCCAACCCCCAAGAACCGCACGCCCACACGCCGGATGGGTTGGCACTTGGTTTGGCGGCGATGGGGTTTTCGTGGTTGACAGATTGCGCCACCATGCGAATATTGCATTTTGCGGAATATTCTTCCGTATTTCGAAATTCAAGTGGGAGAGCAGGACGTGACAGGCTGGCGACTGGGCATCGACATTGGCGGCACCTTCACGGACGTTATCGCCGTCCCCCCCACGCTGCCCACGGGCGGCGGCACCCAACGCACGGCCAAGGTTCCAAGCCAACCGCAACAGCCCGTCAACGCAATTCTGGACGCCATCGCGGCCGTTGGCCTGACCTGGCCCGAAGTGGCCGAGATTGTTCATGGTACCACCATTGTCACCAACGACATCGTGGAATCGCGCTGGCGGCCCTGCGCCCTGATCGCGACGGCGGGGTTTTCCGACACGATCGAGGTCGCGCGGGGATCGCGCCGCAACCTTTACCGTATGGATCTGGCCCCGCGCCCGCAGCCCCTTGTCCCGGCCTCGCTGCGGTTTGAAGCTGTTGAAAGACTGGACCATGAAGGCCGGGTCGTTACCGAACTGACCGACGCTGACATCGCCCGCGTGGTTGCCGAGGTGCAGGCAAGCGGCGTGGACACTGTGGCGGTCTGCCTGCTGCATTCATTTCGCAACACTGACCACGAACGTCGCTTGGGTCAGGCGCTGCGCAAGGTCATCGCGCATGTTTCGCTGTCGCATGAGGTCAGCCCCGAGTTCCGCGAATACGAGCGCATGAACACCACCGTGCTGAACGCGATGATGATGGCGAAGATAAAGCATCATCTGGGCCTGCTGGCCGACCGCAAGCCAGACGCGAGCCGCCTGCATCTTATGCATTCCGCCTCGGGAATGGCCTCTCCGGCATTGATCGCGGAACGACCGCTGATGCTGGCGATGTCGGGGCCTGCCGCCGGGGTGGCCGCGTCCTGCCGCATCGCTGCTGACCTGAACATGAGCCACGCCATCACCTTTGACATGGGCGGCACCACCACCGATGTCTGCCTGATCGTGGACCAGCGGGCGCAGATTTCCGTCAACCGTGATCTGGGTGGCCAACGCATACGGATGCCGATGGTCGCCGTTGATTCGATCGGGGCGGGCGGCGGATCTATTGCCCGCCTTGTGGCCGGGGCGCTGATGGTCGGCCCGGAAAGCGCGGGCGCAAGACCCGGTCCGGCCTGCTATGGCAAGGGTGGCACTTTGCCCACCGTGTCCGATGCGGACATGTTGATGGGCTATCTGAACCCAACGCGTACGCTGGGCGGGTCAATCACCCTGTCTGCCGAACACGCCACTGCGGCAATCAAGCCGCTGGCCGATGCCATGAGATTCAGCGTTGATCAGGCCGCCAGCGGCATCGCCCGCGTGGTCCATGCAAACATGGCGCGCGCCCTGCGCCGCGCGACAGTTGAGCGCGGGTTGGATTTGCGGCAATTCGACATGATCGCGTTTGGCGGTGCAGGCCCGATGCACGCGGTCGAAGTGGCGCGTCTGTGCGGCATCGCCCGGATCGTGGTTCCGGCTTTCTCGTCAGGCTTTTCCGCCCTGGGATGCGTCGAAGCGGTCATGAGCTATTCACGCCAGACCACCGTAGGCATGAAGTCCGGCGCATGGGATCAGGCCGGGCTGGATGCGCTTTTGGCAGACCAGACCGCCGAACTGGCGGCGGCCCTGGTCAATGCCGGGCACCCCCGCGACGGGCTGGTTGTTCGCCACACCGCAGGCATCCGGTACAGCGGTCAAAGCTATGAGACCCCGATCGAGGGCCCCAATCTGGCCGACCCCGCTGCGCTTGGCGCACAATTCGACGCGGCCCACCGGGCGCTTTACGGTTACGCCACAGGCGAAGCGTGGGAACTTGCGTCTTTGCGTATCGAGGTCCTTGCACCCGAAACCGCCCCACAAGCCCGCCCCGACAAGACACCAAGCAGCGCGACCATTGTACAAGGCACCCGACGCATGGTTTTTGAATCCGGCGAAGCGGTTGAGGTGTCTGTGCTGGACCGCGACAGCCTGCCCCCCGGCCAACCTCAAGATGGCCCGCTGATCGTCGAAGACGCTTGGTCCACCACCGTAATTCCCCCCGGCGACCGCGTCACCGCAGACGCCGCCGGAAACCTGACCATCGAGGTCCGCCTGTGAAAAACACAAGCCCCATGCCCGTCACAATCGACCCGGTCTCGCTGGAAGTCGTTCGCAACGCCCTGACCGCCATCGCCGAAGAAATGTCGATGGTCGTGATGCGTGCCGCCCGGTCGCCCTTGCTGCGCGAGGCAGGGGACCATTCTTCTGCCCTGACCGATTCACAGGGCTATCTGGTCGCGCAAGGCGCGGATGTGCCGGTCCACCTGGGCGTGCTCAGCTTTACGGTGCGCGAGTTCCTGGCCCGGGTCGGTGCTGACCGCCTTGCCCCCGGCGATGTCTGGATCGTCAACCTGCCCGAGGTCGGCGGCAACCACCTGCCCGACGTAAAGCTGATCCGCCCGGTGTACCGCGACGGCATCCTCTATGCCTTTGCGGTCAGTCTCGCGCATTGGGCCGATGTCGGCGGCGCCATGCCTGGCAGCTATTTCGCCGGTGCCCGTGATGCCTGGGCCGAGGGTCTGCGGATGCCGCCAACGCGGCTTGTCGCGGGCGACGTCATGGATGATGAAAAGCTGGCGCTGATCCTGGCCAACGTGCGCGGCCCGGCGGAACGCAAGGGCGACATTCTGGCCCAGATCGCCGCGACCACCGTGGCGGCCCGACGGCTGGATGAGCTTGCACAGCGCCACAGCACCAACTGGTTGACCGCGGCGTTCGAGGCAATCCATGACCGCGCAGAACGCCAGATGAAGGACGCGATCAGCGCCATTCCCAATGGGGTCTATTCCGGTGAAGACTGGATGGACGATGATGGTCATGGCGGCGCGCCGGTGCCGATCCGCGTCACCGTGACGATCAACGAAGACACCGCGAGCTTTGACTTTTCCGACAGCGCGGACGCGGTTCCCGGCCCGATCAACACAACCCGGTTCATTGCCGGGGCAGCCGCGTTCTATGTCATGAAGGCGCTTTATGGCCCCGACATCCAGCCCTCGGGCGGTTGCTATCGCCCATTGCAGGTTATCACACGGCCCGGTTCGATCGCCGACGCGCCGGACGACAAGCCGGTGGTGGGCGGCAACCACGAAACCTGCCAGCGCCTGGCCGACGCGATCTTTCATGCGCTGACGCCGGTCGCCGCCGCGCAACTCAGCGCGGGGGGGCCGACGACTGCGGGGCTCGTGATCTTTGGCACCCGCACCGATCAGGGGATCGCCACCTTTTATGAGGTTCACCCCGGAGGAGAAGGTGCCCGCATCGACCGCGATGGGATGGCGTCGACCCGCGTGCATCTGGCGAACGTGATGAACACCCCTGCCGAAGTGATCGAAACCGAATACCCGATCACCGTAGAATACCAGAAGATACGTCGCGGGTCGGGTGGCGCGGGCCACCACCGGGGCGGCGACGGGATCATACGCGCCTACCGGATGCGCGGTGTGGAAACCACTGTGACCACGATGTTTGAACGTGCTGTGGTGCCGCCTTATGGCCTGCAAGGCGGCGAGGCGGGGGCCCTGTTCGAGGCCCGCATCGAACATGCCGATGGCACGGTGCAACCCTTGCGCGGCAAACAGAATGTCCAGATCGGCAAAGACGATCTGGTCGTGGTCACCAGTTGCGGCGGCGGCGGTTATGGCCTGCCCGTCGATTGACAAGTTCCTTACGACAAGAAACTGAATATCAACCAACAGGACAGGGTACCAAAATGCAAAGACGGGATTTTCTTGGAACTGGCCTCGCTCTGGGCGGAGCGGCGGCTTTTGGATTGGCCTTTCACCCAAGGCTTGCGCGGGCGCAGGGCGCAAACGTGATCCGGGTGCTGGCCGAAGGCGCCCCGAACACCTTTGACCCGGCAGGCACGGGCTATAACATCCCTTCGGTGAACATCACCTGGAAAGTCTACGACCGACTGATCACCTTTGGCCAGATGGCTTTGGACGGCGAAGGCCAGGACGACGCCTATATCTATGACTATGACAACCTGGTTCCGCAGGCCGCCGAAAGCTGGACCGTGTCGGAAGATGGGGCAACCATCACCTTCAAGATGCGCGAAGGCGCGGTATTCCATGACGGATCCCCGGTCACGGCCGAGGATGTGAAATGGTCGCTGGACCGCGCGGTCAATGTGACCACGGCCAAGAACCAGATGGGAACAGGGTCGATGACCGACCCGGCCCAGTTCGTTGTCGTCGATCCGATGACGATCACGGTGACGGTGCCCAAGGCTGACCGTTTCACCTTGCCCAACCTTGCGCTGCTATTCCCCGCCATCATCAATTCAAAGCTGGCCAAGGAACATGTCACCGCCGAAGACCCTTGGGCCACCGAATGGCTCAAGAACAACGTCGCAGGCGGCGGGCCGTTCAAGATGGGTCAATATCAGGCAGGCCAGCAGTTCGTACTCGAGCCGTTTGCCGAATGGAAAAACGGCGACCGGGTGCCGGATGACCGCATTCTGTATCAGATCGTCCCGCAGGCGGCCTCGCGTCGTCTGGCGGCCGAACGTGGCGAGGCCGATCTTGTCCGCGATCTTCCGGGACGCGACGTCAAGGATCTGATGGAAGCTGGCAAGGTGAAGGTTCTGGGGATCGCGAACCCGGCGACCGTGACCTACATTGCAATGAACAACCTGATCGCCCCCTTCGACAACATGAAGGTGCGCCAGGCGATTGCCTTTTCAGTCCCTTATCAGGACATGTTCGAGGCAGTTCTGTACGGACGTGGCAACCCGATGTTCGGCGGCCCGGCCGAAGTCACCAGCACGCAATGGCCGTCGCCGCTGCCCTACAGCCAGGATCTGGACAAAGCCAAGGCGCTGCTGGCCGAAGCAGGGTTTCCGGACGGGTTTGAAACCACCTTCTCGATCGACGCAGACGATGTGACCGTGGGCGAGCCGGTGGCGATCTTGATGCAAGAGGCCCTTGGCAAGATCGGTATCAAGGTCACGATCGACAAGGTTCCATCAGGCCAGATGGGCACCTTGCTGACCGAAAAGAAGCTGCCGCTGTTTATCGCCAACGCCGGCGCCTGGCTGCGCAGCCCGGACTATTTCTTCCGGATCTTCTATCAAGGCGGCACGCGCTGGAACTTTGGGTCATATGAAAGCCCGGAAATGGTCCAGATCGTGGCGGATGCGCGCTGGGAAACCGATCAGGCAAAATATGACGCGTTGGTCATGCGGATGATCGAGCTGGCCCGGACCGAAGTCCCGGTCATTCCGCTGTGGTCTGCGTTCCAAGACACCGTGGTTTCACCTGCGATGTCGGGGTACACCTATATGTTCCACCGCTCGCTGGAACTGCGGCATCTGGACAAGAAGGCCTGATGCAACTTTGATCATCGTTTGCGGGGGCGCCATCGCGCGCCCCCGTGTTCCACCCCAGCACTGCACGCCATCCGTCACTGGATGATCTGCAGCTGGTCCGCCTTACGCTGCGGCCCGGACAGGTATTCCTGTGCCAGCGGCCAACTGGAAAGATCGCTATGCGCAGTCCGATGCTTCGCGCCATCCTATCTCGTTGCTGGAGCGCCCTTCCGGTGCTGTTTGGCGTCTTGGTTGTCACCTTTGTCCTGATCCGCGCCTTGCCGGGGGATCCCGCGATCCAATACGCCACTAGCCCATCGGCCGGACCTGCCGAGATCGAGCAGATCCGCCGTGATCTGGGGCTGGACCGGACGGTCATCGAACAATTCGGCATCTATCTGGGCCAGATCGCCGAGGGTGACTTCGGCTATTCACTCCAGACCGGACAGCCGGTGCTTTCGGATTTTGCGGTGCGTTTGCCCGCCACGCTGGAGCTTGCCGCGATGGCCTTCGTGATCGCGATCGTGGTGTCCCTTCCGCTTGGGATTGCAGCTGCGATCTGGCGCAACACGTGGTTTGATCAGGTCTGTCGGGTGCTGTCGTCGTTTGCTGCCGCCATGCCGGTTTTCTTTTTCGGGCTGCTGCTGATCTATTTCTTTTACTTCAGGTGGGGGATCACATCCGAACCTATCGGCCGCTGGCCTGCGATGATGATTCCACCAATCCCCATCACCGGGTTTGCCACCGTGGACGCGATCCTGACGCGCGATTCGTCGCTGTTCTGGACCGCGTTGGGCAAGATGTTGATGCCTGCGACATCCATGGCGATCTTTGCGATAGCGCCCCTGTTGCGCATGATGCGCGGTGCCATGATTGACGCGCTGGACAGCGACTATGTGCTGGCTGCAAACGCCTTTGGCCTGTCGCGCACAAAGGTCGTGCTGCAATATGCGCTGCCCAACGCGATGTTGCCGGTCCTGGCCACGATGGGCATGGTTCTGTCCACCATGATCGGCGCGAATGTGATGATCGAGAAGCTGTTCGCATGGCCAGGCATTGGTGCCTATGCGGTCAATTCGCTGATGTCGCTGGACTATGCCCCGATTCAGGCATTTGTGCTGATTGTCGCGGTGATGTTCGTCCTGATGACGCTGCTGATCGACATCCTGTCTGCGGCCATCGACCCGCGCTACAAGCTGAAAGGGTGAAGCCATGACCCTTGCCGCCGACGTCCGCTTTATCTTGAAACGCAACTTTGTCACCGCACTGGCCGGGGTGCTGATCGTCGCCTTGATGATCATCGCTGTTATCGGGCCCTATGTTGTGCCGCATGATCCGTTGTCCACCAACCTGCGCGCAGTGCTGGTGCCGCCCTCTGCTGCGAACTGGTTTGGCACGGACCATCTTGGGCGCGACATCTTTTCCCGTGTGGTCACCGCCGCCCGACTGGATTTCGCCATCGCCATCGCCGCAGTCGGCATGTCTGCGGTGATCGGCACAGCCGTCGGCGCGCTGTCGGGCTATGTCGGCGGAGTGCTGGACCGAATTCTGGCGCGCGTGGTGGACGTCATGATGGCGTTCCCGCTGTTCGTCGCCGCCATGGCCTTGGTGGCGGTGTTCGGCAACTCGGTGCAGTCCATCGTGCTTGCCACCGCCATCATCAACTTGCCGTTTTATTTCCGCCTGATGCGCGCCGAAATCGCCCAGCGCCGCGAGGCAGGCTATGTCGAGGCCGCCATCATCAACGGCAACGGGCTTGGGCGCATCCTGTTTCGGTTCCTGATCCCCAACGCCATGCCCCCGGTCATCGTGCAGATCTCGCTCAACCTTGGCTGGGCCATCCTGAACACGGCGGGGCTGGCCTTCATCGGTCTGGGTGTGGCCCCCCCGACCCCCGAATGGGGCATCATGATCCAAGAGGGCGCATCAGTGATGATTTCCGGCCATTGGTGGGTCGTGGTGTTCCCGGGCGCGGCACTTGCGCTCTCTGTGTTCTGTTTCTCGCTTTTGGGGGATGGCATCCGCGACATCATGGACCCAAGGCGGCGCAGCTGATGACAAACCTGCTGGAAATCGACACTCTGCATCTTGGTTTTGATGGTGCCAACGGCGTGACGCCTGCGTTGCGCGGGGTCAGCCTGACGCTGCGCCGTGGGGAATGTGTGGCGCTGGTCGGCCAATCCGGGTCGGGGAAATCTGTGACGGGAATGGCCGTTCTGCGGCTCTTGGGCGCAAATGCGCGGATTTCGGGTGGCAGCATCCGGTTCGATGGAACCGACCTTCTGACCCTTCCAGAACAGGGGATGCGCGAAATCCGCGGAGGGCGCATCGCAATGGTGTTCCAGAACGCCAAAGCCGCGCTGAACCCGATCCGCCGGGTGGGCGACACGCTGTCCGACATCCTGCGCGCACACGCCAAGGACCGTTTGACCCGCAAGGCAGCACTGGCCCGCATCATCACCATCATGGACCAGATCGGCATCGCCCTGCCCGCCGAACGTGCCCGTGCCTATCCGTCGGAATTGTCAGGCGGCATGTGCCAGCGGATCGGAATCGCCGCAGCGCTGGCCTGCGAACCGGAACTGATCATTGCCGACGAACCAACATCGGCGCTGGATGTCACCACCCAGAAACTGGTGATGGACACGCTGATCCGGGCCTGCCGTGAACGTGGGGTGGCCGTGATCTTT
>JAUSPL010000398.1 GCA_030656535.1 Gemmobacter sp. | reverse complement strand
CTTTACCGTCAACATGGCCGCAACCTGATCGGATCGAACCATTCGGCGCGGGCAAGTCTGTCACGGCTCCGGTTGGTCCTTGAGGGGCGGTTTCAGGGGTGGAATGACCGCAATATTTCCGCATTGCGGGCCTCGGCCCATTATCTGACCGTAGAGAACCGCTCGACCTTGGAACTGTTTGCGCAGGCGCGGGCCGCACCGCTGGTGCCAAGGCTGCGCGGGCTTTGGCAAAGCGGCATCTACCGGCAGCGCTTTCTTGGCAATGTCGGACTGTGGATCGCAGCCGTCGTCGGGCGCATCTGACGCTGTGCTGCACTGCGGCGGATTGGTGGACAAGCCAAGACCCCTCGCATAAGAACGACGCAATAGACTGCATTCCGGATCGGACGCTGCCACATGCTTTTCAAGATCATCTCTCGTCTTTACTTCATGGCTCTTTTCCCTGCCGCGTGGGTCTATATCACGATCCAGTCGGAATTGTCGCGTTTTCGCAACTTTGGCAAGAAGCCGGTGATCCGTTTCGAAACTGCCTATGCCGGGCAAAAAATCATGCTGTTGGCGCTTTATCAAAAGGGCCATCTGCGCACCGATACCCTGCGGCTGCTGCAGACGGCAAAGGAGGCCGGGGTCTACACAATCGCGGTCAATACGCTGAAGCTGAAAGACCCGGATGCCGTGCGCGACCTGATCGGCTGCTACATCGAGCGCCCGAACTATGGCCGCGATTTTGGCAGTTATCAAAACGGGTTCCTGCATGTGTACAAGCGCGGCTGGGACAAAACCTGCCCCCGCCTGATGATGATCAACGATTCAGTGTTCTTTACGCATGACCGCATGCAAAAGTTCATGGACGACATGATGGCGGATGGCCTTGAGGTTCTGGGATCGACCGAGAATTTCGATATCGACTATCATCTGGGGTCGTTCTGTATCGCGATGGCCCAGCCCATTTTGCAAAACAAGATCCTGAAGGACTACTGGCGCGACTACAAGCTGACCGACGTGCGCCCCACGGTTATCAAGCGCGGAGAGCTTGAACTGTCGCGCGTCCTGAAGCGCGTTGTCTCCAGCCAAGAGCAGTTCAACGCGCTTTACAGTGCGGATCGATACCTGAAGCTGTTGGCCAAGGATGATGACCTGCTGGAGTTCGCGGTCACCCACGCGCGCGGTTCGCGCATCTTTGCCTGGAAGCGCGCCTCGTTGAAAGGCGTCGCCGAAGAGTTCCGAAAGCGCTATTTGATGCGCAGGTTTGATTTCGAAGAAGAAGAAATCAAGATCGACGCGTCCAAAGGCGACTTCCTGGAAGAGCGGTATCTGAACTCGTTCGCCGATCTGGTCCGCTATTTTGAGCACATCCTGCCTGAGGGTGAGCCATTTGAGCCGCAGGTCCTGCGCGATATCATCGTGTCGGATTTTGCCGAAAGCTTCATGTCCGGCAGTCAGATTCACCAGAACGCCGCGATCATGCTGCGGCTTGGATTGCCGATCGTCAAACTGGACGCGCTTTATCGCGGCATTTGCGACCTGCATGACATCCGCAAGGTCCTTGCGCTGCTGCCCGAGGACGAGGCGCACGAGCTGCAGGCACAACTGATCGCGCGGCCCTACGGTGGACGCTATCTGACGGGGCTAAAGCGGGCTGCGTTTGAACGCGGGCTGATATGATCAAGTTGAGCCGCCTTTTTCGATCCGATCAGACGGCACAGAAAACCGTCGCGCAAGCCGATGCAAGGTATTGGAGACCGGACTGGGCGCCGTCAATTCTGCTGTGTGGTTTTGAGCATGGCGGTACCACCCTGCTTTCCGAAGTGTTCAGGACAAATGGTTACCGTTCAGGATTTGAGTGCGGCATCCTATATGCCGACACTCCGTCAAACTTTCGAGAGCACAAGCAATACTTCAATCAGTTGGCGCGGGGCTGGCGCGTTAGTTCCGAGGTTGTCAACGAGGCCATCACAAAAGATTTCCGCGGCTTCTATAAGGTTTTGCTATCATCATCACTCAAAGCCCTCGGCAATGGGTTGTTTTTCGACAAGACACCCGGATATATGAGCCGGCTGGGTCGCGTGCTCAGCACGACCGATTTTATTCGCCGCGCCGTTGTGATCCACCGCGATCCCCGCGCAGTCTTCGTTTCTCAGGCATCGCGGATCGACAAGACGCTACCAGTGGAAACGGTCATAGAAAACAACTTCCCCGAGTTGCTCAACCGATATCTGAGATACTTTATTGGCTCGATCTCACACATTGACGATCCCGACGTGCTTTTTGTTCCTTTCCATGGTTTGGTGCTCGATGAAGCGTATTGGCTTCCGCAGATCGGCCACTTTGCAGACGGGCGTGTTTTCAAGCCTCGTGTCGGGCAGTCAAAGTATTCCAATGTTGAGTCCACCGGAATGGTGTCATCCAAGGTCACATCGTTTCAGGAGCGTATTTCACCAAAAATGGAGAAGCGAATTCTTGAAGCAACGCGTCTGGCATCTCCGTTCTTTCAAGACGAAGGCGACCGCAACAGCTATGGTGAGCTGTGGGTGAAAACTCTAAGCCAGATCAACACGGTACTGGCAAAATATGAGCTTCCAAGATATGGAATTCGTATTGAGTCAAATCAGCTTCCTGAGAGCCCAGACCAAGTCAGCGCGCCACCGGCTTCGGGTATATATTTCGAACCCATGACCTATCTGTTGCGTCACCCAAAGATTTTGCAGGCGGGCGTCAATCCCGTTGCACATTTCACTTCCCATGGCCGCAATGAGGGCCGTAACCCCGCCTGAAGTTTGAGAAAGTCCGTCTTGATGACCCGCACCGATCCCTTGATCGTCTATATCCACATTCCGAAAACCGCCGGGTCCACGCTGAACCATATCCTGCAGCGCTGGGACCGTGCTGGCATGTCGCACTGCGAGGCGATAATCGATGACCCTGTGCGACTGCGCAAAGCCGTCGCGAACCTGACCTGGATTTCTGGCCATGTCAGCCGTGACCGCATGCGCTCCGCCTTGTCGGCGGTAACAGAGCGGCCCTTGCGTCTGTTCACCGTGTTGCGCGAACCGACGCGGCAGTTGATGTCGCACTACAATTGGCTTATCGAAATCCATCATAGGGGCGGGGCGTTTTATGATGGGCACCCGCCGCAGATCAAGGCCATTTCCGAACAGATCCGCGGGACGGACAATTCAGACCCGGCAGCTGTGATCGAGAACCTGAAGCGGTATCGCGGGTTGCTTTTAAACAACCAGTCCAAGGTTGCGTTGGCCAACCCGCCAGATTGGTTTGGGCCAAAGATGGTCGAACGCCTGCAGGATTTCGAGGCGATATCGTCAGAGCATCATTTGCAGGATCTGATCTGGCATATCACCGACACTGATGTCAGTCTGGACGCCCGCGAAAACGAAAGCGGGTATCACTTTGACCGGGCTGTATTCAGCGATCCATTGATGCAAGCGTTCTTGCGCGACCACCACGCCTTTGACTACCGGCTTTACAAACTGGTGCGGGAACAAGAGCTTGGTGCCGAGCCGACACCCGATATCGCCGAAGTGCCGTCCGAAAGCCCCGCCCAGACCGCTGCGGCGGACACTTTGGCAGTCACTGAATCTCCGGGTTTGCCCGAAGATCGCATCTTGCGCCAGCTTGCATATGAGATCTGGCGCACCACGCGTTTCGATCTGCGACCTGCAACCGATCAGACCGCAGAGGGGCGGGCCACGGGCTGGACCCGCGATCGGGGCGAAATGGTCTTGTTGGCACGCCGGGTTCGGCGGCGGCTGGCGACCCGTGGCGTTGAATTGACTTTGGCGGATGATGAGGCGATAAGTTGATTTCGGCTGATGGAATTGCCGAAAGGATCCATTGAACGATGCCTTACAGCAAGCCATCGGTCCCTGACACGAAGCTTGCTAAAAACATCGAGCGGTTGTCCATGGTGGATGGTGTGGTGGTCGCAGTTGGTTGGTGCGCACCCCATGAAAACCCCACTGTTGTTCACAATGAGCGTCCGCTGGCGCATCAGACCGTCATCCGGTTTGACCGCCCGGACGTGGCGGCAGCGCATGGAGCACCATTTCTGAAGTCTGGTTTCCGGTTGGCCAGCGTGGTGGATTTTCCTCACCTGATGTCCAATGACAAGTTTGCGGTACGCTTTGATGATGGCGCGGTGCTGCGGCAGACGATCCCGCCGCTGATCGACGCTCAGCTTGTATTGCAGGATTTTGTTGCTCAGGTCGCGACCAAGACCGGCGCATCGCTGATCGAGATCGGGTCCCGCGCCCGGTCTGGAAACACCAATCGCGGGCTTTTCCCCGGACTCGATACCTATACCGGCATTGACGTCGTTCCGGGTCCGAACGTCGACATTGTCGCCGACGCGCACCGGCTGTCACACGCAGTGGACCGGCAGTATGATTTCGGCTTTTCGGTGTCGGTGTTTGAACACCTGATCATGCCATGGGTTGCCGCCTATGAACTGGGCAAGGTGCTGAAAATTGGCGGGATGGCCTATATCCAGTCCCACCCGACCTGGCCTCTGCATGAAGAGCCATGGGACTTCTTTCGGTTTTCCCGCCATGCGTGGAGCGGCATTTTCAATCGGTTCACCGGGTTCGAGATCATCCGCACAGGACATGGGATTGCGGCGTCCATCATCGCGGTCGAGACGGGTGCGGGGGCGTTGCAGGGGCTGGATGTACAACCGACATGTCTTTTGTCATCGTGTCTGGTGCGCAAGGTGTCGGGGCCTTAGCTTGATTGGTCTGCCGATCCTGCCGTGCTTTTCGACATCAACTATGCCCACTGATGGCTGATTTGGGATCAATTTGACGGTTTCGGGCATATTCCCGCGCAGATGGCGGGCCGTGGCTTGATTTAGGCCAGATTGCCTTTGAAATGTCACCCCGGAGTGGTTTAACTGTACCCAGCATACAAAAGTATTTGCCCAAGGAGTAATGCCAT
>JAUSPL010000168.1 GCA_030656535.1 Gemmobacter sp. | reverse complement strand
GCAACATCCAGGCCGATCGCACGGTCCGCAGCCGCCCGATCAGATTGTACTGCGGCACTTGCCTGCCCCAAATGGGTCGCAAGACCCTGCGCGGCAGACAGGACGGCAGACAGCTGCGGCCCGGATTCCGGTCGCGCGGCGGCGCCAAGCAACGCTGATTCCAGCAGTCCGATCCGGGTACCAAGCGCCCCATCCTGACCCGGCTGACCCAGCCGGGATTCCAATCGCGACAGAAATTCCGCCCGGGTTGCACCCAGGCTTGCACCCGCGTCTGCGATCCGGCGATCGTTCAGCAGGGCCCGGTCCACAACGCGCGTGATCCCAACCACGCTGACCCCTGACCCCGACGACCCCAGCGTGCGGGCAGCCACGGACAGTTCGCGTCGACCATAGCCAGCGGTCTGCGCATTGGCGATATTCGACGCGACCACCTCGGCACCGCGCGCTGCGGCGGTCAGGCCAGACAGCGCGCTCGAAAGACTTCCTGTAAGGCTCATGACGGCGGCTCCTTAACGCTTGATGTTGGTGGTTTCCTGCAGCATTTCGTCGACCGTCTGAATGATCTTGGCATTCGACGAATAGGCCCGCTGGGTCTGAATCAACTGGGTCAATTCGCGCGCCACGTCGGTCGAGGATTCTTCGCGCGCATACCCGACCATCGCTCCGGTCGGTCCGTCGCCTGCATCCCACAGGTAAAGCCCACCACTTGCCGGGGACACCGCATAGGATTCGTTGTTCATGGAGATCAGACCATTGGGGTTTGCCACGTCGATCAGCGGGATCTGATAAAGTCGGCGGGTGAATCCCTGATCATAGACGGCATGCAGATAGCCCTGGCTGTCCACCTCGACCCCTGCAAGGTTCCCGACCGGAGATCCGTTCTTGGACACCGTGCCGGGTGAGAAGGTCGAGGACAGCTGCGTCATGCCGTCGACTTGCCCTGGCAACCCAATGTTCAGCGAAACCGGCCCGCCCCCCAGCGCCAGCGGAATAGTCCCCGTCAGCGGATCATACGCCCCGCCTGATATCGTTGTTATCGAAGCAAGGGTTCCACCCTGAGACTGGGAATCATTGAATGTCATCGTGTATTCGCCAACCACAGATCCCGAAACCGAATCGGTGATCGTCATCGTCCATTCATTGCTTTGACCTGTGGCCGGAATGACCGGCGCAAAGGTCATCGAGAGCGTTTCTGATGTGCCCAGATTGCCGAAATACTCTGCCGACATATCCAATGGCGTTCCCGGCGCGCCGGCCGCAGTGGCGGTCGCAGGCAGGTTGACTGCCATCCCCATCAATGTGGTCGGGTTGTTGGCAAACTGGTTGGTACTCAGCCGGACCGGCTCAAGCCCTGTGGCGGAATCGCGGGCATAGGACGGGATCGTGCCGTCGGGCAATGCGGCCCACCCCATCAGCACATGGCCAGTGTCGGTACGCAGGATTCCGCTTGTATCGGGTCGAAATGACCCTGTGGTGGCCAGCGCCAGCGGCAGTTGACCGCTTGCGTTATTGACGGACTCGATGTTGGTGACCGGCAAAAAGCCCCGCCCATCAATCGACAAGTCAGTCGAGTTGGTGGTCGCTACCAACGGTCCACGTTCATCTATCAACCGCATCGAGGTAGAGCGCACACCACCTGCTGTATAGCGCGACGCACCCCCACCTTGCATGACAAGCGAATGAAAGTCCGTGGTCGCGCGCTTGTATCCGTACGTTCCAGAGTTGGCGATATTGTCCGCAATAGTCGCTAACCGGGTGGCGTTGGCATTGAGTCCGGCCACCCCGGCATTGAGCGAGGAAGAAATGGTCATCAGGTCGCGCCTTTCTGCTGCTACGATTCCACATCGCAGGCAGCATGCGGGCGCCGGTTTAATATCCGCCTAACATCGACCGCTGGGGACGAGACCGAAGCAAGATCACCTCCAGACGGTTGTTTCGTTCGGCCATCGGTTCAGATGTGACGGGTTTGCGATCGGCGAATCCGGCAATCCGCTGCATCCGCCCGGGCTGCAGGCCGGTTTCCACAACCAATACCCGCATCGCCTGCGCCCGCTCTGACGACAGATCCCATGCCGGATTGTCGATCAGCGTGATCGGATAGTTCTTCACATGGCCCTGAACCGCTATCTCATTGACCGCTAGCGAAAATACCTCTGAAACGACCTGCGCCAACTCTCGCAGAACCGGCGTCGGGACACCCCCATCGCCGACAAACAGAGGGGAGTCGTCAAGATCGAAAACCTCGACCACAAGCCCTTCGTCCGTGACTTTGGTCACGACGTGGCGCAAAAGACGCTCCATTGTCATGCTTTCGCCACCCCGGGCGCGCAGCGCTTGTTGGAGATCCTGAGCCAACTTGGCCTCGGCTGCGGCATCTGCGCCCGACTCGCCGCGTGCAGCGTTTGATTCGGTGGCGCGCTGGTTTGAAGCGCCAAGACCAGACTTGGTCATGGTGTCTTCACTGAAAACGCTGTCGCCCCCAAAGGCGCCTTCACCGCCCCCAGAGATACGACTGATCGGCACGGTCGGATTGAAGTAATCCGCCAAACCCTTTCGTTGTTTTTCTGTCGTCGCGTTCAACAGCCACATCAACAAAAAGAACGCCATCATCGCGGTTACGAAATCGGCATAGGCGACTTTCCACGCCCCACCGTGGTGACCGCCCCCCGAGATGACCTTCTTGCGTTTGATAATGACTGGCGCGGCATTACCCGGCCCTGCCATGTCAACACCCTTCTTCACACCCGTGTTCAGAACTAGCACCTCAGGGTGAAAGCGGGCTTAACATATCGAATTTTCGGGGTTTTCCTGCACCCCAACCCGGACTCGGTCCTGTCGCCCCGCCCGGACAGCGCTGATCCGGGCGGGACCGAAGTCGTCAGCCGCGGCCCGCGACCTCGGCTGCATAGCGGGTGCCAGCGTCCTCGACGGCCTGGGCGTGCTTTGCGGCAAGCTCGGGACGCAGCTTTTCAGCCCGCGCCGCAGCGCCCATCGTCGCAGCGTAATGACCCTGGAAATGCGGCATCACATGACGGGCGATCATCTCATAGCTTTTGTGCGTGGCCTGCGGGTTGGCCCAGTTGTGCGCGAGCATCAGATACGCCCCAAATCCGCCGTTTGACTGTTTGTGCAGCCGCTCGATCTGCTTTACGGCCATGTCTGGTGTGCCGATGGCGCCAAAGCCGGATTCGTTGACGAATTCGATCATCTCTTTGACGTTGTTGCCCGGAACCGCCATCTGGGGGAACGCCGCAACGGCCTGGAAATAATGGAACCACTGTTCCATGCCATATTCCACGTCGCGGTAGGCCTGCTCCATCGTCTCGGCGATATGAACCATCCCGACAAGCCGCCATTGGCCGCGATCCACCGTCTTGCCATGCGCGCGCGCTTCGGCCTCCATCACGTCCCAGTGCAGCGACAAGGCATCGAAGCCCGCCGCTGTGGTCGCGCCGATGGACAGCAACCCAACCCCATGCCGGCCCGCCAAACGTGGCCCGGCAGGCGACGCCACCGCCGCTGCCGAAATATCGAACAGCGGGTTGGAATAGGGGCGCAGATGCAACCGGGCCTCACGCAGATCCCAACGGTCGTTCTTGAACGTCAACGGCTCTTCTGACGTCAAGAGGTGCATGATGCAGGCCAGGCTTTCCTCCAGCAACTGCCTGGTTTGGCTGGGGTCGATACCGATCATTTGCGCGTCCGTTGGCAAAGCGCCCGGACCAACGCCCAGCATCACACGCCCCCGCGTCAGGTGGTCCAGCATCACGATGCGTTCGGCGACCCAAAGGGGGTTATGATAGGACAGACTGACCACGCCTGTTCCCAGTTTGATGTTGCGGGTGCGCTCTGCCGCAGCCGCCATGAAAATCTCGGGACTGGCGATGATTTCCGAACCAGCCGAATGATGCTCACCGATCCAGGCTTCGTCATAGCCACAGCGATCCAGATGCCGCACCAGTTCAAGGTCATCTTGAATGGCCAGCGTGGGGTTGACCCCCGGCTTGTGAAACGGCGCCAGAAATACGCCAAAACGCATACGATGCGACATGAGTTCTCCTCCCTGAGATCGGTCCGCATTATGCAACGCGGAGGGCAGTCGCCCGAGGCGAGAGTGCAAACCCTGCTTTGCCCACGTCAATACGCCCATGGTCGTGTTGTCAGGGCCCCGGATCTCTGCGAAGGCGGTCGGCACGGGGTTGACTCGCGACGGTCGCAAGGGTAACGCCAACACAATTCCGGAATGGTTTGCCCTTCCGGTCCCTTGGCCTTTGCCGGGATCGACACCCACCAGCGCGTTGCGCCCGTGGGTGCCGCCGTGCTTTGGGTCTTGGGGTTTCCGCCGCCGCCCCCCATATCGGGGCAACAAAGGTCAATGGAGGGCCGCATGTTCGAGAATCTGTCCGAACGCCTAGGCAGCGTCTTTGACCGGCTGGCGAAACAAGGATCGCTGACCGACACCGACGTCATCACCGCATTGCGCGAAGTACGTGTGGCCCTGCTGGAGGCGGACGTGTCGCTGCCGGTCGCGCGCGATTTCATCAAGCGGGTGCAAGACAAGGCCACCGGGTCCGCCGTCACCAAATCGGTCACCCCCGGCCAGCAGGTCATCAAGATCGTCCATGACGAACTGATCCATGTGCTGGCTGGCGATACCGATCCCGGCAAGCTGAAGATCGACAGCCCGCCCGCACCGATCCTGATGGTCGGCCTGCAAGGGTCCGGCAAGACCACCACCACAGCCAAGCTTGCCCGCCGCTTGAAAGAGCGTGAAGGCAAGAAGGTGCTGATGGCGTCGCTTGACACCAACCGCCCGGCCGCAATGGAGCAGCTTGCCATCCTGGGTGGCCAGATCGGTGTCGATACCTTGCCGATCGTCAAAGGCGAGTCGGCTGTACAGATCGCGAAACGCGCGAAAACCCAGGCATCGCTTGGCGGCTATGACGTTTACCTGTTGGATACGGCCGGTCGACTGCATATCGACGAAGTCCTGATGGACGAGGTGAAATCCGTTCGCGACGTTGCGAACCCGCGGGAAATCCTGCTGGTGGTCGATGGCCTGACAGGTCAGGACGCCGTCAACGTTGCCGCCGAATTTGACGGCAATATCGGCATAACCGGCGTCGTGTTGACCCGGATGGACGGTGACGGTCGCGGCGGCGCTGCCCTGTCCATGCGCGCCGTGACGGGCAAGCCGATACGCTTTGTCGGTCTGGGCGAAAAGACCGACGCGTTGGAGACCTTTGAGGCTGAACGTATCGCGGGCCGCATCCTCGGCATGGGCGACATCGTGGCCTTGGTCGAAAAGGCGCAGGAAACGTTCGAGGCCGAACAGGCCGAACGCATGATGAGGCGGTTCCAGAAGGGTCAGTTCAACATGAACGACCTGCGGATGCAGTTGGAACAGATGATCAAGATGGGCGGCATGCAGGGCCTGATGGGCATGCTGCCGGGCATGGGCAAGATGGCCAAACAGGCCGAAGAAGCCGGCCTGAACGACAAGATGCTGCGCCGCCAGATCGCGCTGATCCAGTCGATGACGAAAAAGGAACGCGCCAACCCCGATCTGTTGGCCGCCAGCCGCAAGAAGCGTGTCGCTGCGGGGGCCGGGCTTGAAGTGTCCGACCTCAACCGTCTGCTGAAACAGCACAAGCAGATGGCCGACATGATGAAGAAAATGGGCAAGGGCGGCATGATGAAGCAGGCGCTCAAGCAGATGATGGGCAAGGGCGGCATGCCTGACCCGTCCAAGATGTCCCCCGAACAGCTGGAAGAAGCCGCCCGCGGCATGAAACAGGGCATGGGTATGCCGGGCCTTGGCGGTATGCCACGTGGCATGTCGCTGCCGTCCGGGCTGTCTGGCCTTGGGTTTGGTAAGAAGAAGTGATCAACATCCGTCCCACCCTGACTGGTACGCCGGTTCTGGAAACAGAGCGCCTGATCCTGCGCGCGCCGGTCACGTCGGATTTCGATGCCTTTGCAGCGTTTGCCGGGTCTGATCGTGCGGCGCATGTCGGCGGCCCAAGCAACCGCGCGTTGGCGTGGCGCGGCTTTTGCCATTTGACCGGCCATTGGGTTCATCGCGGCTACGGGTATTTCGTTTTCACAGACAAGACCTCTGGCGCGCCGCTGGGCATGTCAGGGCCGTGGTACCCCGAGGGCTGGCCCGAGCCGGAAATCGCTTGGTCGGTCTGGGATGCCGCCGCCGAGGGCAAGGGTTTTGCGAAAGAGGCAGCCATAGCTGCGCGGGCCTATGCCTATGGCGTGTTGGGATGGACCACCGCTATCAGCCTGATCGACCCTGCCAACAGCCGCTCGGCTGAATTGGCCCGGCGTTTGGGCGCGGTACCCGAAATCGACACAGTTGTGATGGACAAGCCCTGCACCATCTGGCGCCACCCCGCGCCCGACACCCTGACTGACGGCGGAATGGAGGCCTACGCATGACCGATGCCAACGCAGACCCTGTTGTGCGGGCAGCGACATTGCTGCGCAGTCACCGGGAATCCATTGACCGGCTGGACGCGATCCTTGTCTACACGCTGGCCGAACGGTTCAAGCACACGCAGGCGGTAGGGCAACTCAAGGCTGAGCACGACCTGCCACCCTCGGACCCAGCCCGCGAATCCCGCCAGATCGAGCGACTTGAGTGGCTGTCGAAAGAGGCCGATCTTGACCCAGAATTTGCCAAGAAATTCCTTGGCTTCATCATCTCCGAAGTCATCCGACATCACGAGAAACTGCAGAAATGACACCCCGAAGGGTGTGCCCTTCCGGCATACCTTCGCCTAAGACACCTAAAGGAGCATACCCATGTCCATGAAAATCCGTCTCGCCCGTGGCGGTTCGAAAAAGCGCCCGCACTATGCCATCGTCGCTTCTGACAGCCGCATGCCGCGCGATGGCCGCTTTCTTGAAAAGCTCGGCACCTACAACCCGCTGTTGGCGAAAGACAGCGAAGACCGCGTGAAAATGAACGTGGAGCGCATCCAGTACTGGCTGTCGCACGGCGCCCAGCCGACCGACCGCGTCTCGCGCTTCCTCGAGGCTGCTGGTGTGGTTCCGAAAACCGTCCGCAACAACCCCAAGGCCGCCGAACCCGGCAAGGCTGCAAAGGCCCGCGCCGTCGAGAAGGCGAAAAAGGCCGAAGCCGCCGTAACCGCGGAATAATCGCGTCGACCTGAAAGTGCGGGGTCCCTGTCACGGGACCCCGCGCGACCACCCCCCTGATCCAAGGTGCCCCGCCATGTCCAAACCTGACCGCGTTTGTGTTGGTGCCCTTGCCGGTTCCTTTGGCGTCAAAGGTGAAGTGCGGCTGAAAAGCTTTTGCGCTGACCCGACAGCCATCGCCGACTATGTCCCGCTCTGGTCCGAAGACGGCACCCGAAAGTTCGATGTCACATTGACTGGATCGGTCCCGAACGGTCTTTCCGCCAGATTGACCGGGATTGACACCCGGGAACAGGCCGAAGCCCTGAAGGGTCTGCGTCTTTATGCTGACCGCTCAAAGCTGCCTGCGCTGGACGATGACGAATATTATCACGCCGACCTGATCGGCCTGTCGGTGCTGGACACCGGCGGCACCTTGATCGGCACCGTACAGGCCGTCCACAACCACGGTGCATCCGATATCCTAGAGGTGATGGGGCCAGGCATGAAGGACGCATTGTTGCTGCCCTTTACCCTTGCCGTTGTGCCGACCGTCGATATTGCCGGGGGCAGGATCATCGCCGACCCGCCGGACGGACTGGTCTGACAGGATCTGCGCGCTTTTCCGCGCCCGGCAGGACAGATCGCGCACATCCAAAGGGTGTCGCGGTCCTTGGGGCGCGCGGCCCGCGCTAAGCCCCCAACCGCTCTGCAGCGCCGCGCACCCCGCGCCATACGCGGTCGCGTCGATCGCTGCGGGCTGCGCGGTCTTGCGGAATTGCCAGCCAGATGTGCAGAAGCCGCAACCGGATCAGGAAATCCAGCACCTGCGGATTTGCCCCCGCACCATAGCCCGCCATAAGGCCGGCCATCAGATCAGGACGGATCAACGCCCCATCCGGCGTGGCATCATCCAGCCCGAACCTGGTCGCATAATCGACCAGAACCATCGCAAGATCGCGCTCTTTCGCGCTGCCATTGGCGTTTTCAAAGTCGATCCCGAACACCCTTTGGCCATCCAGCAGAAAATTGCCCAAAGAGAAATCTCCGTGAATCACCGCTTCGGGCATTTCCTGGCCTTCCAAGGCGCCGGCGCGGTCCTGCAAGCCGCGCAAGAACGCCCGAAACCTGTTGGGCGCAGGGGGTTCCGCCTCGGCCACACGGGTCTTCAGGCGGTGCAAGGGGCGTCGGGTGTTGAAGGCCACGACGGGTCTGGGCAAAGCGGCATGATGGGCAGCCAGCCATTCCCCTGCCGCTGTCAACACTGTCATCGCGGATGCAGGGTCGGTCTCGAGGATTGCTTCTGCGGCGCGGCCCGGAAGATGTTCGATCAAGATCGCCTGCGACCCCGCATCAGCGGCAAGCAGACGTGGGACACCAAACCTGGGATGTCCTTCATGTGCAGCGCCAGCCAGCCGATAGCCCTCTTGCAGGCCCGCGAACCTCTTCTGGGTTTCAGCGCCTGTGCGCTGCTTGAACACAACCTTGCGCCCGTCGCTGAGCCGGATCAGCGCCGCAAGCCGCATCCCGGTTTCCTCCTGGCGCGTGGAAAGGATCTGGGCCTGAGAGGACAGTTCAGGCAATCCGGCAGATTTTAGCAGGATCAACAGCGCCGCTTCGGTCTGTGTACCCAGCCCGCTTTTTGTCAGCTGCATCATGCCCCCCCGTGCCGTCCTCAACTTCGGGTGTGGTGACAGCTTGCCCCGCCGAGGGCAAGTCCGCTCTCAACGCCAAGCCCGCCCCTTCACGATAGCTTCCGCCCCGAACCGCGCCCTGATGCTGTCTGTGGCCCGTTCGGCTGCGGCACGCCTGCCTGCGTCCGGGTCCAGCAGATCGCCGCGCGGGTCCACCCCGGTCGCCGCAGACAGATCGGACACACCCACCCCGATCAGCCTGAACGGCCCACGGTCGGCAAGGTCGTCAAACATCTGTCGTGCGATGCGATAGATGGTGTCGGCAATCTGGGTTGGTTCCGCCAGGGAATGCCGTCGGGTCAGAATGCGGTGGTCGCCACGCTTGAGCTTCAGCGTGATCCCGCGCCCCGCGTGCCCTTTGGCCTTTGCGCGGTCCGACACTTGCTCCGCGAGCCGCCACATATGTCCGTCCAGAAGGTCGGGGTCCGAGGTATCCTCGTTGAACGTTGTTTCCTTGGAAATCGACTTGACCGCTGCATTGGGGCTGACGCGCCGGGGATCTTCGCCCCGGGCAAGATGAAACAGGCGCTCGCCTGTCTGACCG
>JAUSPL010000166.1 GCA_030656535.1 Gemmobacter sp. | reverse complement strand
GACAGCTTCCATCTGCATGGCGAAGATCGGGGCGCGGAATTTGCCTATGCCTTGGCTGCAACCCAGCGCGACCGCGTTAAGACACTGTCGTTTTCGGAAATGCTGCTGTCGGGCGAAGGTCTTGAAGAGTGGTCGAATTTTACACCCGAAAACGTGTCATCGCAGTTCAACCTGCGCGGTGTCTGGGTCTGGCACATCCCGTTTTTTTGGATCCCTCATCTGCCCGAAATGCTGATCACCGGGCGCGAGCGTGAATTTTGGGAATTCTGGATCAAGGCTGAAACCTGGAACCCCAATGCGATCACCAATGAGGCGATTGACGAATGGATCGCGCGTCTTTCGGCGCCGGGTGGCCTGCGCGGCTGTCTGGAAACCTATCGTGCGGGCATGAAGAATGCGCGCATCAACGCCGAACTGAAAAAGACCAAGCTGACCCTTCCAATCCTGACCATCGGCGCGCCAGAGTTTTTTGGAGAATTGGTGCGCGACCAGATGGAAAAGGTCGCAACCGGGGTCACGCGGTCCGAGGTATTCCAGGAGTGTGGGCATAGCCTCGCGCTGGAAGCACCGGAGCGGTTGGCGCAAACGCTGCGCGAATTCATGCTTGGCACCTGAAACGCTTCCGTCGCGTTCTCACGCGGCGGGACTGGCCTACCCAAACCCAACACTGACAGGACCCTCGGAGGATGAGGGAGGGCTTGTCATACCCATGAACCCGGAGGAAACCCAAATGAAAGCCTATTCGTTCAGATCTTTTGCCCTTGCCATGACGGTCGCCGTCGTGCCGGGCTTCGCGCTTGGCGAAATCGCCGCCGACATCAAGCACCCGTTGTGGTACACGGCCCCGTCCGAAAAGACGATGGAACTGGCCAAGCTTGACAACCTCGACGGTGTCGTCGTTTCGGACGGCCAGCGTGGCGAAGCGGGCTTTCCCGCAGCTGACCTGAAGCTGACCGACGAGCAGATCGCCAAGGTCAAAGCCGGCAACTTCACGGTTGCCATCTCGATGGGTTGGCTTGGGGATGACTGGGCGAACCAACAACTGATCGGCCTGAAGGAAACCTTCGAAGGGCTGGGCATTAGGGTTGTTGCGGAAACCAACGCAAACTGGGACGACGCCAAGCAGATCGCTGACCTAGAGGCGATTTCGGTTCTGAAGCCCGATCTTTTGGTGTCAATTCCACTGAACGGCCAGACCACGGCCAGCGCCTACAAGAGAATTTCGGCTGCTGGAACCAAGGTCGTGTTTATCGACCAGGCCGTTGACGGGATGGAACCCGGCACGGATTACGCGTCGATTATCTCGTCAGACAACCTTGCACTTGGCATGTATCTGGCCGACGCGCTGGCTGCTGCGCTGGATGGAAAGGGAGACGTTGCCGCGATGTATTTCGCCAACGATTTCTATGTGACCAATCTGCGCTACGAAGGCTTCATCGCCCGTGTGATGGCCAAGTATCCTGACCTGAACGTCGTCGTGGCTGCCGGTCATAACGACCCGAACAAGGGCATGGAAGTCGCTCAGGGTGTTTTGGCGCGCTACCCGTCGCTGGACGGGATGTATGCCAGCTGGTCGATCCCGGCGATGGGTGCCGTGACAGCGGCAAACGTGGCGGGGCGCAACCCGTCCAATTTCAAGATCGTCAACGAGAACTTCGATCAGATCGTCGCGCAGAACATGGCACAAAACGGGTTCATCGCCGGCATCTCGTCTCAGCGGCCTTATGATCAGGGCGCTGCAGAAGCCAAGGTTGGCGCTTTGGCTCTGATCGGCGAGCCGACCCCGCCATATGTCGTCGTGCCGCCGCTGAAAGTGACCCGCGACGTGTTGCCCGAAGCCTATAAGACGATCTACCGTGTTGATCTGCCCGCTGATATGGCTGCGGCATTGGCAAAGTAAAAATAATGGCGGGCGCGGCCCTTGTGGTCGCGCCCCAACTTCTGCACGGGATCGAGGTTCGCCATGCACACCCACGACTTTCTGGAAATGACCGGCATCCGGAAAAGCTTTGGCAGTATTCCGGTGCTTAAAAATGTGTCCTTCACCCTCAAGGCCGGTGAGGTGCATGCGCTGATGGGGGGGAATGGGGCCGGAAAATCGACGTTGATGAAGATTTTGACCGGCGTTTATACCAAGGACTCCGGCACGGTCCTGATCGACGGGGAGCCGGTGGATCTGCACGACACGTCTGCTGCTGAACGCGCTGGTATCGCGATGATATTTCAAGAGTTTTCGTTGATCCCAACGCTGACAGTGGCCCAAAACATCTGGCTGAAACGCGAGCCGCGCTTCCCCGGAACGCCGTTAATCAACAATGCCGAAATGGTGCGGCGCTCGCGTCTTTTGTTGCAGGAACTGGGTGTCGATATTGATCCTGAAACGCCCGCCGGAAGCCTGAGCGTTGGCTTGATGCAAATCGTCGAGATCGCCAAGGCGCTGTCAAAAAAGGCGCGGATCTTGGTGATGGACGAGCCGACATCATCGCTTTCGGAAGCGGAAACCGAGTCTCTGTTTGATCTGGTCCGCAAACTTCGGGCAAGTGGCATTACCATCGTTTATATCTCGCACCGCATGGCGGAAATCCTGACCATCTGCGACCGCGTCACGGTGATGCGGGACGGAGAAACGGTGATGACCGAATCCTGCGCCGGCCTGACAGTGGTGCAGATCGTCGAGGCGATGCTGGGTGCGGGCAACGCCGCTTCATTCGAATGGCATGACCGGGGGGACCGCCTTGATACAGCCCCGATCCTGACAGTGCGCAACCTGCGCCTGCCGACCCGTATTCATGACGTGAGCTTTGACGTGCGCCCCGGCGAGATTGTCGGGCTGGCAGGGTTGATGGGATCGGGACGGACAGAAATTGCCGAAACCATTTTCGGCCGCCGCGCTGCCCTGTCGGGTGAGGTGGTGTTTGACGGCCATCCCGTGCGTGGCCAGACTGACGCCATCGATCGCGGCATTGCGCTGGTACCGGAAGACCGGCGCAAAATGGGGCTCGTGCTGGAACATTCCGTGCGCGACAACATCCTATTGCCCAACCTTGCCCGATTTACCCGTCACTTCTTTGTCCGGGATGCCGAGGGGCTGGAAACTGTTAACCGTACGATCCGCGATCTGTCGATCAAGACCGACGGTCCGGACAAACTGGCGCGCCTTCTGTCGGGCGGCAACCAGCAAAAGATAGTTTTGGGCAAATGGCTAGCCCGTGGCCCGCGGCTGCTTATCCTGGACGAGCCGACAATCGGCGTGGATATCGGAGCCAAGTCGGAAATCGTCGATACCGTGCGCGCGATGGCCGATGCAGGAATGGCCGTTCTGGTGATTTCATCAGAGCTGGAAGAACTTATGGCGATCAGCGACCGCATTCTTGTGCTGCATGCGGGCCGGATCGCGCAGGAAATGAATCGGCGCGACATCGCGTCAGAGGAGGAACTCCATCATGCAATCCAAGGTCACAAGCTCCAACCGGCCGATGTTCTCCATGGCTGATTTCCAGTGGCAGAACTATGTCGTTTATATCTTCTTCGTGATCGTGCTTGCCTTCTTTGCCTTTACCATCGGCGACAAAGGCTTTCTCAGCGTAACCAACCTGTTCAACATTGCGAGAACCACAGCGATGATCACGGTCATAGCGGTGGCGATGACCTTCGTCATCTCGGCTGGTGAGCTTGATCTGTCGGTCGGGTCAACCACGGCACTTGCGGCATTGGTGGCGGCTTTGGTGATGCAGGCGGGATTTGGCTGGCCGATTGCGGTCGCGGCGGCGATCGGGTCGGGGCTGGTTGTAGGAACGATGAACGGTTTTTTCGTCACCTACATCGGCATTCCGTCGTTTCTGGTCACGCTTGGGATGATGCAGTTCATCCGTGGCTTTGACATGCGCATCACCTATACCAACCCGATCTCTATCACCAACCCGACCTTTAACGGGTTGTTTGGGTCGGGCAATCTGCTTGGCGTGCCGTCTTTGTTGCTCTGGTCGGTTGTGATCGCGGTTCTTGGGCATGTGGTCCTGAAATACACGGGGTTCGGTCGTGAAATTCTGGCGACGGGTGGCAATCGACAGGCCGCAGAATATTCCGGCGTGAAAACGCGGCGGATCAAGTTTGCGGCGTTCTTGCTGTCGGGTGCTGCGGCAGCACTGGCAGGGCTGCTTTATGCTGGCATGATGCAGACCGCGCGCTTCAATTTTGGCGAGGGTGCCGAGCTGATGGCGATTGCTGCCGTGATCTTGGGCGGAACAAGCCTGTTCGGCGGCAAGGG
>JAUSPL010000390.1 GCA_030656535.1 Gemmobacter sp. | reverse complement strand
AACGAGGGACGACCGGGGGGCAGGTCAACTACGATCGCAGTCAGAGCGGCACATCAAGTGAGTCAAAGCTTGGACCCCAGTTACGATTTACTTTGTTGAACATTGTGTTTTAATTGAACTTCTTCCTGATCATCCTGGATTGCTTCTTGGGTGCATTGATCGGCCGTATTGGTGCTGTCTCTGAAGCCTCATTGCGAGTTTCTTTCATTAGATTATGTGATTGGGGTCTGCGCTTTTGCTGAACATGCTGAAAGGAAAGGGTGGCGTTTTTCAGTCAGGCTGGCCGGCTATGGTCGGCGCGCTTCTGGCTTCGGTGCTCGCGTGCATCCTGTCGCAGGCCGGCGCAGCCACCGCAGATTTGATGGTCTTCACGGTTTTGCTGTGTTCGGGAGCAGCGTTCATCCTGTGGCTGGCGACTGCCCAGTCCCGCAGGTCTTCCGGTGTGGAAGCCCGCCCGGCAACCACGCAGTCCACGGTTCAGTTCCTGCAAAGGGTCGCGCGCCGGGGTCTGCTTGCGCGCGGGCTGGGTGTGGTGTCGCTTGCGCTCTTGCCGGTGGCGGTGCTTACTCTGGCCTTTCCGGGACGGATGGGCGCAGTGCCTGTTGTTGCCGCTTTGCTTGTGCCTGTCATTCTCGGCGGTATCGGTCTGTTTGGCAGTGCCTCGGATCGGGGATGGTTTCTGGATGCTGTCGTTCCCGACCGGTTAATGCTGGACCAACTGTCAAAGGCAAATGGCTGGCAGAGCTTCGGTGCCGGGTGGCGTCTGTCCGGGCGGGTTGCGGCGCTAAGGCAAGCTGCGACGCTGAATCCGGAGGCACCCGAGGCAGCGCGGGTGCTGATCATGGCGCAATATGCCCCTAACTCCGTCCGCGTGGTGGCAGACGTCTTGCACAAGACGTTGCGGGACGAACTGCGCCTGCGGCTCAAAGGCTGGCCTGTGGTTCTGTCGAGTGCGGCGATGGCGGCAGCTTTGTCGGTTGTGCTGATGTTAGTCTTGCCCCCGGCGCTTTGGGACCGAACCTTTTCCGGGACAGGCCTGTCATGGCAGCAGCCCGATGCCCGGCAGGCGCCGCAATCTGCCGGACCTGACCTGCCGGAAGACCCGGTTTCGGAAGAGGGGGCCCGACCACCCGGGCCAGGCGCGCCCGGCGCTGCGCCGGGAGAGGGTGGGGGCCAGACCGACGCGGCAGACGCGGCCGCTTTTTCTGGGGGCGGTTCTGATCCGGGGGACAATGAGGGGGGCGCAGGACAACAAGGCGCGCAAGGGGCCGGTTCGGAGGCCGGGGCCGGACAAGACGATGGCGGGGCGCAGCATTCCGGCTTTGACCCGTCTCAAGGGTTGGGCAATGACGGGGCATCCGATCCCGGAGCGGGAACAGACGACGCTGGCGGAGGGGACGGGGGTGCGGGTGCAGCCGGAGGCGGCATTGCGGAAGAGCCGGCGTCGGATAGCGGGGCAGTAGAGGCGGCCGGGTCGGGAAACGCCGGGGCGGGCGAAGAAATGGCCGACGAGGGTAGGGGCGAAGCAAGTCCAGACGCAGGCAGCGCGGGGCAGGACGCGGGCGACAAAGCTGCACGTCCCGGCGAGACCGGAACGCCGTCCGGTGGGGCTGATGGGCAAGCTTCCGGCCCGGAGTCGCCATCGGACGCAATGGCTGGCCCTGAAACCGCCGAAGCGGCGGGTTCGGATAGGGAGGCTGGGGGCTCAAAGGACGGCGCGGCGGGGAATCCGGGCTCGGGCAGCGGCGAAGCGCCGGGCGCTGACGCTGCGGATGCAGCGACGGCAGATGACAGCGGTGCCGGATCTTCCCCTACTGGCCCGAATAGACAGGGTGCAAAGACCGGCTCAACTGGGGCCGATGCAGCCTCCGGGGGCACGCCGGAGGGTGTGCCGGCGGCGAGCGCGAACGATGCTGCTGCGGGTCTGGACCCCGCAGCGGCAGAGCGGACAGATTTGGCCCCGGATCAAGCTGACGGACCAGATATTTTCATAACGGATCAGTCGGTTGACGGAGAGGTGCCGGGTGGGGTGTCCGTGCCGGCCGACGCTGTCCCGACCGGGCTGGGCGAGGCTGCACAAGTTGCAGGCGCGCCCGACGCAGCAACCGCGCCTGACATGAAGGTCGGCAGCGCGGCCCAGCTTTTTGCCGAAGGCGGCGCAGTGCCCGATACAGTTATCATGGCGCTGCCGCAGAACAGAGATGAAATCGCGCCTGAAATCTTGCAACCCACTCCGCCGCGCCAGATGCTGCCGGCATGGATCAATGAACTGGTGAACTGAGATGACGATGGACCTGGCCCCTTCTTTTCTTGAATCCGGGCATGTCGCGCATCTGCGCACAATCCCGGCACGGGTGGAGGCGCAGGGCATGCATGGCATGACCGATATCGTGAACGCGCTGGTGGTGGCTGTGCTGACTGGCGGGCATGTGCTGCTTGAGGGCAATCCGGGTCTGGGCAAGACCGCTCTGGTGCGGGCGTTGTCCGGGGCGATGGGCCTTGGCAAAAAGGCGGTCGGGCGGATCCAGTTCACCCCTGATCTGATGCCCGCAGACATCACCGGCACCCTGATGCCAGCCGAGGATGGGTCCGGGCGGCTGGTCTTTGCGCCGGGGCCGGTGTTCTGCAGCCTGTTGCTGGCCGATGAAATCAACCGGGCGACGGCCAAGACGCAGTCTGCCATGCTGGAGGCGATGGCCGAATATCAGGTCACGGTTCTAGGCTGCACCCATCAGCTGAGGCACTGGAAAGACGACCGTCGGGACGCTTACCGCACACCCTTCATGGTCATGGCAACGCAAAACCCGATTGATCAGGACGGAACCCACGCTTTGCCCGAGGCACAATCCGACCGTTTCATGTTCAAGATCAACATGGCGATGCCGGGGGCGGATGTGATCGGCAAGATCATTGCCAAGGCGTTGACGGCCGACGCCTTGCCGTCTGACGTCGAACAACGCACGGACGATCCGGTGCAGGTCTCGGAAGCCGTGAAGCGTCTGCACGAGATTTCCGATGCCGTGCTGACGGTGTCGGTGTTGCCGCAGGTGGCGGATCATATCAACAATATCGTTCAGGCCAGCAATCTGCAGTTTGACCAACTGCGCGACATCTCGCCCCCGCGGGTGACCAGGCTGCGCGAGCTGGTCGGGCCGCGTGTGATCTATCCTCTGGGTCCGCGCGCGGCGATGGCCCTGGCGCGGGCTGCGACAGGTTGGGCGTCGGTTGTGCTGGTTGCGCCTGACCGGGCGGCCAACGAAACTGTCGCCTTCACGCCGCAGGCCTTGGCGGAAATGGTGGTTCCGGTGCTTCGCCATCGTATCCGCATCGCGCATGACTACAATGAAAGTGCCACACCACAGGCAGAGGCGGCGGCGTTGGATGGCTTCATCCGGGATCTGGCTGCCGCCTGTGCCCCGGACGGACCGCGCGTTGGCAATTATCCGGCGGACTTCGTGGCAGCGCTGGAACGTGCGCGCGCGAGGGTAAAATTGT
>JAUSPL010000165.1 GCA_030656535.1 Gemmobacter sp. | reverse complement strand
GGCGATCGGCTATTTTGATGCACTGGAACAGGTTGCAGGACGTTTGCGCCGTGATCTGGCCCTTTTGCGGGGGTATGCGTATCTGAACAGCGGTGACCGCGCCAAGGCCAATGCCCTGTTTCTGGCGATCCACAATCAACTGGCAACGCCTGCGTCGCGCGATGCGCTGGATGCGTCCTGGTGACAGCTACCAGCGCAGGTTGTCGAACCGAAAGGTAACGGACGCCTGGGCATAGTCGAAGAAATCAACACTGGACTGGTTGGTCATGTATCCGACCTGCGCGGTCAGGCCTTGCCGCAGTTGATAGGACAGTTTGACGCCTGTTGCATCGTCCGCTCGGGGCGCGCCCAGAAAGGCCCCGCCACCGGATCGTTGATGCCAAAGCCCGAGTCCCATGGTTCGCCCGGACCACAGCCATTTCACGTCAGCCGCGATGCGACTGTTCAATGCGGTTTCACCGGGAATTGGCGCCGCGTGGGTCAACGAAAGCTTTGTCGCCACGCCATCCCAGACCGCACTCCATGACAGCGTAACCGATGTCTGGCGCCCTGTGTCATAATGTGCCCCGGACAGTTCGGCCGTCAGTTCGTGATACCCGGCGCTGGTCTGAAAAAGCTGGGTGGCAGACAAAGAGACGTCTTGGGCGGTACTGGTTCCAAGTTCACGGTCGATGATCGCCGCGTTGTAGCAAAGATCAAGAAAAGACCAGCCCGTTACATGGTTGCGGCTGCACAAGGCCAGCTCGGCGGTGCTGCGACCCACTTTGTGGCGGGGTGACCAAACGCCTTCGGCGCGCACCAAGCCTTCGACATAGCGGCCATTGTCCCACGCCAGCCGCACAACCCCGCCTGCCGATAAGCCCATAACCACCCCGCCCTTGGCGCGAAATGCGGGGTCCGCCTCAAAGACAAGTCCGTTGAAGGTAAAGCTGTCTTGAAGCACGCCGCCATTGATATTGCCATCATAGCTGATGATCGGCGCGGCCCAAGTTTCGGTTGCGATCACGCGCGGAGTGCCGAGGTCATGGTAGAAGCCCTGGGTTTCCAGCCCCTTCTTCATCTGCGCGACCGCCGACCGCGACGCATGCCCGGTCTCCAACAGCTTGCCATCAGCGAACAGTCGCAGCCGCTCGGAGCCGGAAATCCGCGCGATTCGGGCAAGGCTTTGTTCATCGGCCTGTGCTGCAGGGGCGATCATCAGGCAAACCAGGCCCCAGCGGATATCAGGGCAGCGCATTGGGGTCGGTGCCTACAAAGACGCCGTCGACGACAACGCGGGTTCCGCCGTCTGTGCCCGTCGCGGTATAGATGCCCGACGTGGTCATGCCATGCTTGCCGTCGGCAAATTCGGGAGTGCCGCCGATATTGCCCCGCAAGCTGCCGTCGATCTCAAATATTGTCGTGCTGTCAGGGTCCCACACTTGCACCGTCATGTCGCCGCCATAGGCGCCTGTACGGATATTGAACGGCAACCCTTTTGCAGAAATCTCGGTGCGGATGGCCGATGTGGCCGTGGTCCCGGTTCTAAGATTGATATCAGCCGTCTGATCCTCGAAATTCAGGACCAGGTCGACCAAACCGTTGCTGTCGCTGCCGCTGCGAATGGGCTGGTCGTTGATCGCGGCCCAGACAAAGTTCTGACCTCGCAGATAGTAGGTGCCGGTTGCCGCAACCAGACTGCCGTTTTGTGCGTTCGTGAACGGGGTTTGATCTGCGGTCAGCCGAAGAACGCGTGTCACCGTTTCGGTCCCCGCTGTCCCTGCGACCTGTGCCAGAACCTCGATGGTCATCTTGCCTGCGTAAGCCGCGTCTGACAGAGCAATTAAGTTGCGGTATCCCGCCGGATCAGCAGGGTCGGTATCTTCGAACTGGGCGATAATGGCTGCGTCGGCGCTGGTCGAATTGTCGCGTCGGATGCGGTTGTACCCATTGTGGGTGGTTGTGTAGCTTTCGAATGCGGGCGTCGTCACGTCGGCACCATCCGGCAGCGGTGTGACGCCCCCGCCCCCGCACCCGATCAAGAGCGCGACGCCTGTCATACCTGTGATGCGCCAGATACCTTGCATACTACACCTTAAAGTTGTTTTTCATTTTCACACAAAGGTTTAGTGTACGTCTGGCCCGGTTGCCACAATTTAGCCCGAAGATTAGCGCAAATGTCGGCGAGTGATGCGCGAACGAACCGCTAAACCTTACCCCGTCCTGTCGGATCGCGCATGGGGTGCCAAGCTGGACCAAACCGATGAATGACCAACATGAACAAGAGCGCCTTTCCGCCCTTCATGCCCTTGATATCATTGGTGCGCCACGCGAACCTGCGCTGGACCGGATTGTGCGTCTTGTCCGGATGGAGTTTGGAGCCCGCCACGCAGGAATCACGATGGTCGACCGCAAGACGGTAGTCTTTGCAGCCCGAGACAACATCTCGAACAAATCGATGCCACGCGGCGATTCGTTCTGCAACATCGCGATCCAGAATGATGAGCCGCTGGTCCTGCACGATACCTTGCTGGATTCCCGCAGCATGTCTCATCCCCAAACGATGGCGGGGATCCGCAGCTATGCGGCGATACCGCTGCGCACGCGGGACGGATACAATGTCGGTGCTCTGTGTGTTTATGATACTGAACTTCTGGCGCTTTCGCAGTCAAAAATACGCAATATGAAACAGCTTGCATTGCTTGTGATGGATTGCATCGAACTGCGCCGGCTGGCGATACAAGATCACCTGACAGGTGCAATGAACCGGCGCGGCTTCATGACAGAGCTGGACCGGGAAATGTACTATCATGATCGTCGAAATGCGCCACTGTCCTTGGCATTGATGGATCTTGACCACTTCAAGCAGATCAATGACCGCTACGGTCATCTTGTCGGCGATCAGGTTCTGAAGTCGGTGGTCGAAGTTGTGGATGGGAAAAACGAAGATTCCCAAATCATCGGACGCCTGGGCGGAGAGGAGTTTGGCATCCTGATGCCCGGGCAAGATGGGGCTGCTGCATTCCAGAGGATTGAGCGCCTGCGCGGAATGATTGAATCCATCCGTCTGCCTGCAGTGCCGGATTTGCGGATCACGGCCAGCTTTGGCATAGCCGAAGCCGGGTCGCACGCCAAAGGCACCTCATCTTTGATCGCCAACGCGGACACGGGACTGTATCGCGCCAAATCCGAGAGGCGGAACATGACTGTCTTGGTCCCCAGACTGCAGGAGGGCGATTTCAGCCGCGCGCACTGATCGGACAGGTGGCCTGATCATTTCCCCAGACTGCCGACCTGGGCCCGGTTCAAGAACGGGCCGATGCCAAGGCTGTTGACGCGGTCCCAATAGCCCTTCTAGGTCTGCGGGATGTTGC